>NZ_JBGCTX010000038.1:0-23982 GCF_041102755.1 Francisella sp. 19X1-34 | reverse complement strand
TATAGTCATTTTTTAGACAAGAAATGTAGATTTTCAAAATTTACTCCAATTATTGCTTAGATTGCAACACTCCCATTGTTGAATTGTTAAAGGTAGTATATGCTGAAGTTGATAAGTGTTTATTTTAAGGAGTTTTGGTATCTATTTGATTTAGTTTATATAGGAGTAGTTAATGAAATCAACATTAAGACTAATATTAAAGAACAAAATCTTTAAACTGTTATTTCTATTAATATTAGTTTTGCTTGTTGTACAGCTTATTGTCGCATCATATGCGATATCTAATAATCCCACAGCCATAAGCCTTAATAAGGAAATGATCAGTATTCATAAGAAAAATATTAGCATGATTAAACTACTATTAAGCTATCAAGGAGATGCTGTAGGAAACACTATGTTCTTTGATTTTAAATTTAACGTTGTTAAAGCATACTTTTCTAATAAGCCGGTATGCAAAGTACATTTAAGTCGGAGGGATCTCGATAATTATAGTATCTGTGATAGGAAATTTTGTTTTCACGTACCAAATTGTATTTCTATTCGAAGTACTAAGCTAGGGTGGTTAAATTACATTAGTAGACCTTCTTTACCTAGAGGGAAGGAGCTATTATTTGCTAATTTAATAACAGCTGTGTTTATAATTATAATAATTATATTATGTTGGTTTTTGTTGAAGGTAATTATCCCTGCTAGAAAGTTAGAAGATAATGTGTATGAGCTTGGCATGTCTTTAGTGAAGAAAGACATTAAAGTAAATGGAGTTAGTTTTTTAGGGAGTTTTGCCAATTCAATAAATTTTATACAACATAGATTATTTAGAGCACTGGATGTAAGAACAAAGATCTTATCTATGATTACCCATGATCTTAAATCTCCAATAACACGTTTGAGACTTAGATATGATTTAAGACCTATAGAAAATAAAGACAATTTAGAAGATATTGATTTGTTGGAATCACTATGTAATCAAATATTACTAGAAACAAAAAATGATATGTTTGAGTGCGAAAAAGTAGAGATTATAAATATTACATCCTTATTAGAAAAGATAACTCATGATTACGATAATATAGCTATAGACATAAAAGATAATGTCTATTTAAAGGGTAAAAAAATATCTTTATATAGGGCTTTTGAAAATTTGATTTCAAATTCAAAGAAATATAGTGATAAAGTACTAGTAAGTATTATTAAATCTGGTTACTTTGTAAATATAAAGATTAAGGATTATGGAGAAGGAATAAAAGAAACAGAGATCAAAAATATATTTAGGCCATTTTATCAGGTTAATAGTATGAAAAAGGGGCATGGTCTTGGACTGACTATTGCCCAAGAGGTTATTACTAACCATGATGGTTACATTAATATAAGTAATCATTATGACCCTCATGGAGTGATTGTTAATGTTAAGTTACCACTTTAAAAACATTATTTTAATATTTATTGTAATTGCTTTAGAAGTTATATTAAGTATGATTCCTGAGATAATGGATTATCAGCCTTTAGTTTTTCCAAATAGTTATATATATTTTAGATTTTTTTATTTGGTAGGTGCTTTGCTACCTGTTTTGATTTTAATATCATCGATATTGTGTTTCTTTTCCCACAGAAATTTAGATATAGTAATAAAGCTAAATTTTCTCATTGGCTTTTTTGCTTATTTTATATATGCCCTATATTTTTATACTAACTCTGTATGGAAGATAGTATTTATTGTCATATGCTTATCAATGTTGTATACAAATATTTTTATGCTTTTATATAAACTGATTTTAAGAGTAAAAAATAAAATCTTTGTTGCTGGACTGTTCTGTAGTTTCTTTCCTTTGCTAAAATTAGTAATGTTGCTGACAGCAGTTCTTTTATCTTATAACTATATCGATGGTGAAGAAATACTATACAATACATCACCTTTGTTAATTATACTGCTTATGCTTTACTTTTTTGTTGCAAGTGGCGGACAGTCAAGAAAAATTAGCTATAAAAACCTTTCTATTAGATTTTTTGTATACTTAATAAACGTTCTTAAAGAATATTTTATAATAAGGTTGTTTTTATATTTATTAATCTGTGGTGCTATAAATGGTCTTATACAGCAATACCTTCTACAGTATGTCTCACTTAGTAATAGGATATATTTTAACTCCTTTTTCTTTTCTCAAGAGTTTTTCTATATAGCACTGTTTGCATTAATAATACTAATGTCATCTTATCTAGATAGTAGCTATTTTGATTTTATATTCTCATGCTCTAGTTTTGTGCTGTTTTTAAATATTATATCTATATTGATATTTGAAAAAGTATTTCTTTTGAAAGGAGCCCTTATGATTAATATTGTTTGGTATCATACTTTTTTATTTTTTTATTTACTCACTAAATATATAAAAAAGAATAAGTACCATAAATTCAATATAGTTTTAACTTTAGGGTTTATAATGTTTTTATTTGGACTCATTTTTTCAGAATGGATAAACATAGGTTGGTTTATAAATAAATATATAACGCTATTGTTAATTTTATCCATATTAATATTCTTACATGTGAGAGTAATAGCTTTTAAGTAGTTATATTTATTCTTAATCCATAAATGACTAATAGTTTATTAATGATTTTATATGAGATTAAGATCTCTCACATAGATAGAAAATATTATTAATAGTGGTAGTAAAAACTAATAGTCTAGGTTTAAGTATTTTTAAATTTCAAGTGTAAGATATTAACTTGATAAAGTAGAATTATTACTTTTCTAAATATTTTAATTTATCAGGTACAGATGCCCAATTATCAGCATCTTCACAAGGCTCACATTTTTCTACTATATTTGTCCAAGTATTAGCAAGCTCTCTATTTAGGTTAAGCATTTGCTCTTCACTTTCAGTTAGATCATCACTAGATTTGATAGCTTCAACAGGGCATTCAGGTTCACATAGAGCACAGTCTATACATTCATCTGGGTTAATTACAAGCATGTTTGGCCCTTCATAGAAACAGTCTACCGGACAAACTTCGACACAATCACCATATTTACATTTTATGCAACTTTCAGTAACTACAAATGGCATTTTACTAAATCCTTTCGTTTTTTACTTAATAACTTTTGAAGAAAACCCACAAATTATAGCATAGATAAACTAAAGGTAAATATTATTCGCTTTATAAAGGATTATCTTAAGTATTAGAAATATTTATAAACTAATGATACCATAGCTTTTAGAAACTATATTGGAACCGATAAATATGAAAGCTGAATTTGATCCAAGAAAACTGATAGCTGTCACAACAATATCTGTAGCTATTCTTTTTTTTATTACCTACCTTGTATCTATAGCAGATCACCATAATACACTATGTAACCCTTTTATATCTGGATGTTCAGATATAACTCACGCAGGTTTTACCTCATATGAGAAGTATATGCTAAAAGCTATTTTGATACCTACAGCAACACTTATGGCTGTTATTTTTTTCTTTATACAGCAGCTTTTGGTAAATATAAGCGATAATAGTAAAGCTGTTGCTAAGCAAGGTAAGGTTATATTATTTTTAGCTATAGTTGGCTGTATAGGATTGGTAATAGGTACATCAGTAATTGATGGTCAAAATACACCGATGCAATTTCATCTTAAAAGTGTTGCTGTATTTTTTGCTTTAATGACATTGTGTCAAGTTTGGTATACAGCTATTGAATATAAATATACTGATAAAATAAACAAGCTGCCAGTTTTACTACGCAGGTTAGCCATATTAGTAACAGCAATAACTATGATTGTATCAATATTTATGGCACCAACTCACCAAAATCAAAGTATCATTGAATGGTGGGGTGTTTATGCTCTTATATTTTGGTTTTGGACATTTTCTATTACTAAGAGAGTTTAAAACTATTAAAGTCTTTTTTTCATAGCATCAATCATTTATAGTATTCGATATAAATTTTTTATAAGAGGCCAATAATGTCAATTAAGTCTTTATTTAATAATTCGAATCTTAATCAATATATTGATGATAACTCTGTAAAATTAGATAGGGTTGCAGAGAAACTTTTTGATAAAGCTAAGAATGATGAGTTTAGTATGATGCTTAGCTCACCAAATCAACTTCAGCTTATAAGCTTGCTCATAAAGATGAGTAATGTCAAAAATATCCTAGAAATCGGTGTTTTTCGCGGATTTTCTACTTTAGTTATGGCACAAGCTTTGCCAGTTGATGGTAAGGTAGAGGCTTGTGATATTAGTTATAAGTATGTTGAGCCATATGAAAAGTTTTGGCAAGAAGCTGGTGTAGATGGCAAGATTAATTTAAATATAGCACCTGCATTAGAAACTTTAGATAAGTTTATAGAGTTAGATAAGAAGTTTGATTTTGCTTATATAGATGCTGATAAAGGCAACTATATAAACTATTATGAGAAAACTTTAAGTCTAATGAATTCTGGTGGAATTATTGCTATAGATAATGTTCTTTGGTCTGGTTCAGTTGCCGATAGCTCAGATAATGAGCCAAGTACGGTTGCTATTCGTAAGCTTAACGAATTAATTCATAATGATGATAGAGTAGAAGCTTGCATTATCTCTATAGGAGATGGGGTTAATCTAGTGAGGAAATTGTAAATTATTTTGCTAGATAGACATGCTTTAAAGCATTTTTAGTTGTATCTATTGCTTTTTCTATAGTTTTTTCTTTTGCTAAGACAACTCCCATTCTACGCTTACCATGTATTTCTTTTTTACCAAAAATACGTATATCAACATTCTCTAGCCCTAAAGCCTTATCAATACCTTTAATGATAGGGGTATTTGAGTCTCCTTCAAGAAGTATCGCAGCTGAGGCAGATGGTCGTAATGTTTCTATTTGAGTTATAGGTAATCCAAGTATCGAACGTAGGTGTAGTTCAAACTCGTTAATATTTTGCGATATTAATGTAACCATACCTGTATCATGAGGGCGAGGAGAGACTTCATTAAAGAACACTTTATCACCTTTTATAAACAGCTCAACACCAAAAATACCATAGCCACCTAAAGCATCTGTTATTTTCTTAGCTATTTGTTGAGATTTTTCTAGAGCTTTTTGAGACATAGTATGAGGTTGCCAAGAAAAACGATAATCTCCATCTTCTTGTACATGACCGATAGGATCACAAAAAGAAGTACCATTTTTATGACGAACAGTCAAAAGTGTAATCTCATAGTCAAAAGCTATAAATTGTTCAATAATTACACCATTAGCATGACCACGAGATCCCGTTTGAGCATATTCCCAAGCTTTCTTAATATCTTTTGAATCTTTAACTATAGATTGTCCTTTACCTGATGAGCTCATTATAGGTTTTATAACATATGGAAGCTTAATATCATTGATAGCATCTAAGTACTCATCCTCAGAGTTTGCAAACTTAAATTTTGAGGTTGGTAAATTAAGCTCTTGTGCTGCTAGAGCCCTTATACCTTGGCGATCCATAGTTAGCTTAGTAGCTTTTGCACATGGGATAATATTGAAACCTTGATTCTCTAACTTTAGCAAAGTATTTGTATTTATAGCCTCTATTTCAGGGACAATATGTGTTGGAGCTTTTTCTAATATTAGCTTTTCTAACGCATCATTATCTAGCATATTTATTATGTAACTTTCATGAGCTACTTGCATAGCTGGAGCATTATTATAACGATCAACGGCAATAGTATGTATGCCTAGTCTTTGAGCTGCTATTACAAATTCTTTACCAAGTTCACCAGAGCCAAGTAACATGATTTTGATATTAGAGAGAGTATTATCCATTAGATTTTTTTGATAGAGTCAATATACCTAATATGATAACAATTATTTACTAGAAAAATTGAGTAAAATTAATTTAGAAAAAGATTTTATTTAGAAAAAACTATATTGTTGTTAGTATCTACATCAACGATTATTTTGTCTTCAGTCTTAAATTCACCATCCAGCAATTTAAGAGCTAAAGGATTTTCTAAGCTATTTTGAATAGCTCGTTTCAGTGGTCTAGCACCAAATACAGGGTCAAATCCAGCATCAGCTATTTTATCCATAGCTTTTGTAGTTACTTCTAATCCAATACTTAGATCAGCTAAGCGTTTTTCTAAGCGCTTAATTTGTATTTTAGCTATTTCAGTTATCATCTCTTTGTTTAGTGGTTCAAAGACAATCGCGTCATCAACTCTGTTTACAAATTCTGGTCTGAAGTGGCTAAGTACCATTTCCATTACAGCAGACTTTACTGTTTCATAGTCTTGATCTTGCATCTCTTGGATTCTATGTGAACCAAGGTTTGAAGTCATAACTATTACAGTATTTTTAAAGTCTACTGTTCTTCCTTGACCATCAGTTAAACGACCATCATCCAATACTTGTAGCAGTATATTAAATACGTCAGCATGCGCTTTTTCAACTTCATCTAGCAAAATTACAGAGTAGGGCTTCCTTCTAACATGTTCTGTTAGATAACCACCTTGCTCATAACCAACATATCCAGGAGGAGCACCTATTAGTCTAGCAACAGAATGCTTCTCCATAAATTCAGACATATCTACTCTAAGCATTGCATCCTGGTCATCAAACAGGAATTCTGCTAAAGCTTTTGTAAGCTCTGTTTTACCAACACCTGTTGGGCCTAAGAACATAAATGAGCCTATTGGCCTATTTGGATCAGATAATCCTGAGCGAGATCTTCTAACAGCATTAGATACAGCTTTTATAGCTTGATCTTGTCCAATTACTCTTTTATGTAAGAATCCTTCCATATTTAGAAGTTTATCTTTTTCTCCTTCCATCATTTTAGATACAGGTATGCCAGTAGCTTTTGAAACCACATCAGCAATCTCATTCTCTGTAACAGATGTTCTTACTAGTTTATTCTCAGAAGGTTCTGCCTCAGTTTCTTCTATTTGTTTTATTTGAGTCTCAAGCTCAGGTATTACACCATATTGTAGTTCTGACATCTTTGTCAAATCACCAGATCTTTGGCATTTTTCTAGCTCAAACTTAGCTTTCTCAAGTTTTTCTTTAAGCTTACTAGCCCCTTGCATTTTAAGCTTCTCAGCTTTCCATAACTCTTCAAAACCTTTATACTCAGATTCTAGACCTTTAATTTCTTCTTCAAGAATTTCTAGACGCTTTTTCGTAGCTTCATCTTTTTCTTTTTTTAATTGCTCACGCTGCATTTTAAGTTGGATGATTCTACGATATAAACTTTCCATTTTCTCTGGTTTAGAATCAATTTCCATGCGAATTTGACTTGCTGCCTCATCAACTAGATCAATAGCCTTATCAGGTAGTTGTCTATCTGTAATATATCTATGTGATAAAGTTGCAGCACTTACAATAGCGGAGTCTGTGATACTCACACCATGATGTAATTCATATCTTTCTTTCAAGCCTCTAAGTATAGCAATAGTATCCTCTACTGTAGGCTCATCAACTAAAACCTTCTGAAATCTTCTCTCAAGCGCTGGATCTTTTTCAACATATTCACGATATTCATCTAGAGTTGTTGCACCAACACACTTTAGTTCACCTCTAGCTAGAGCAGGTTTTAGCATATTTCCTGCATCCATAGAGCCTTCTGCCTTGCCTGCTCCAACCATAGTATGTAGCTCATCTATAAATAAAATCACATTACCTTCTTGTTTTGCTAACTCTTTTAGTACAGATTTCAGGCGTTCTTCAAAGTCGCCTCTAAATTTTGCACCTGCTAATAATGCACCCATATCTAGAGATAGAACCTTTTTACCTTTTACACCTTCTGGTACTTCATTATTGATTATTCTTTGAGCTAGGCCTTCAACAATTGCTGTTTTACCAACACCTGGTTCACCAATAAGAACAGGATTATTTTTTGTTCTACGTTGTAATACTTGTATTGTTCTACGAATTTCACTATCTCTACCTATAATTGGATCAATTTTACCTTTTTTTGCTAGGTCTGTTAGATCTATAGTATATTTATCTAATGCGCCTTTCATATCTTCTTGATTTTGACTACTCACTTTTTCCCCTCCGCGATAATCATTGACTGCTTTAGTAAGTTTATCTTTTGTAATACCGAACTTACTATACAGGCTTGTTAAACTTTTGTCTTCTAAAGAAGCTAATAAGAAAATCTCACTTGAGATAAACTCATCGCCATTTTTATTTGCGAGATCTTGCATTTTATTTAAAGTCATTATTAGATCTCTAGATGGCGACACTTGAGGATTTGCTTCTCCTGATAATACAGCGACTCCATCAATCATATCATTAACTGCTTTAGTAAAATCTTTTGAGTTAACTCCACAAACACTTAGTATAGATACTACGACACTATCATTTTGTTCTATTAGAGCTTTTAATAAATGAGCAGATGTAAACTCAGTTGCTTTTTGCTGAAATGCATATGATTGAGCTTCAGCTAAGGCTTCTTGTAATTTTATTGTAAATTTATTTATATCCATTACTTAATTTTCCCCCAGAAATATTATCTGCTATATATCTAAGGACTGATTTAGAAATTTCAAGTAGCTAAGCACTATATTTTTATTTTAAATTGCTGTGAAACAATATATTTCATACTTTCAGGTTGTTATTATTTTCGGAAAATTTTAATAAGAACTTATCTGTAGGATGTTTTATTTATTGATAGATGGTATTGCTGTTTGCTTTTCCATATTTCCTTTTTTATTCGGTAGAAGTATTAATAAAACTTTTTTAGGATGCTGTTTATCTATATTACCTCTTATATGTTGTGTTTTTAACCTTGCGTTATTAACTGTTATATTAAGCATAGCTTCGGTGTTTTATATGTCACGTAAGAATAATTTAGAGAACTATCAGAAACTTCTTAGAAAAGCTCGGCATTAAATGGTATTTAGAATCTTATTTAAGTATTATTATATTATCTATGATAAGTTAGATACTATGATTCCATGTTGAGAAATATTGTCCTAGTTGCCATTATTTTTATTTCATTTAGTTACAGTTGCTTTGCAGATAGACTTCAAAATATAGTTATATTTGGTGATAGTTTAAGTGATGCAGGTTATGCGAATAACTTCCATAATATTGATAATGATTGGCCAACAATACCATCAAATTCAAAGAAAATTAAACAAGCTACATATTCAAGTCCAGATGCCCATTATACAGTTTGGCCTCAATACTTAGGAATAAATAATAAAAATATAGCGACTCCCAATAATTTATTAACTTTTCCTCAAAATATAAATAGAGCAGTAAAACCATTTCTAAAAGGAAATGATTATGCTGCTGGTGGAGCTACAACTATTTGTAAAGGTATTGGAGAAAAGGGAGATTATATTCCGCCTCCTATAGGGCCATTAAGAGATGGTGAAAACTGTATGGATGATAGTAAAAATATTGAAAAATATAATCAAATTGATAGTTATCTGAAACAACATAATAACAAAGCTAATCCTAACACTATTTATATTATCTGGGGTGGAGCAAATAATGCATTTTTACAACTTCAAGCTTTTACAAATAATCGATCAATGTTAGTGAAATTATATTTTTTAATAAAATATTCGATTACAGGAAGTGTCTCACCAACTAAAGAGTTAAAAGGCATGGATAATGCGGCAAAAGATATTGTGTATGATGTAAACTATCTAATTAGGCATGGAGCAAAGCCAAAAAACATATATGTAATTAACCTACCAGATTTAGGGATTATTCCAATCGCTACAGATAATGGTAAAACTACAAAGAGCTTTAAGACAGCTTTGTTTGACTCTCTATCAACAGCTTTTAATGATCAACTAAGAAGAAGCTCATCAAAGGGTATAAATATTATTAACTCTAATAAGTTTTTTAAAGCAATTGTCAAGAATAAGGAAGTACGAGTAAATGGAGTTGAGTATACGTTCTCTAATGTAACTCAATCTGCTTGTGATTTTAAAGGTTCAAATGCACTTACTTGTATTCCTAAAGATTACAATAGTGGTAAATATAATAAATATCTTTTTGCAGGAAAAGTACATCCTACTAGCTATACACATCAAGTTTTAGCTAAATATATAGCAAGTAAGATCAGTTAGCTGGATAATTAGCAAAATAATGCTTGTTGCTAATTATTAATAGGCTTAAAATAATTACTTCTGAATACTTTAAGATATTTTATATATGACGATACTAGAAAACACCTTGACAGGTTGGAGCAAAAGAGAAGTTGCTTGGTTAGTTTGTTGTATTATCCTGACAGTAGCTATAGCTTTTCTTAGTGGTAGTAGCTCTTTTATTTTAATATTCTCTATTATTAGTATTACTAATTTGATTTTGGCTGCGAAAGGTAAGGTTTTTAATTATGTTTTAGGTCTTGTTGGCGCGGTGATGTATGCAGTTATTTCATATCAAAACCATGTGTGGGGTCAGTTACTTTTAGCGGTATTATTTTTGTGCCCAGTGCAGTTTTATGGTTGGTACAATTGGACCAAACCACAAAATACTACTGAGAAAAAGCAAATTAAGATAAGAGAATTAACATTTAATCAATTCTTTAGAATAATACTATTAATCCTCATTGTATCGACTATATATGGATATTTTGTTTTACATCTTTATTTCGGTCAAAATGTAGGTTTAGTTGCAGATGCTATAGTTGAAGTTACTTCAATAGTTGCTTTTATCTTGACTGTTTTACTTTATAAAGAATTTTGGATACTGTGGTTAACAGTAGATGTCTTGACTATATCTATATGGGTTGATGGGATATTAGACTCAGTAATTACGATAGCAATTATTCCTGTGATTATTACCAAGCTTGTAGCTCTTGTAAATGCTATTTATGGATACATTAGTTGGAGAAAGCTTTATAATCTTCAAAGAGAATAAATAATTCAGAGTTATCTTTAACCGCCAGCTATTATTAGAGCTTAGATTTGCTATACCCTATATTTTTATGGAGTAACTATATATACAATCAGAGTTGACTAGTAAATTAATTAAGTATGGGGGTGTATTATGGAAGCAGATAAAATAGAAGAAGCATACTCTGATATTGTTGATAAATATAAGAATTATCGACGTACATCCATGTATCCGAAAGAACTATATGATTATCTTGCTACTATTTGTAATGAGAATACGTTGGTATGGGATTGTGGCACAGGTAACGGTCAAGCTGCAATTATACTAAAAGATTATTTTGATAAAGTTATTGCAACAGATATTTCAGTAGAACAGATTGAAAATGCTATTTTGGATGACAAAATTGAGTATTATGTAGCTCCGTGCGATAGTTCAAAAATT
Source organism: Francisella sp. 19X1-34 (assembly GCF_041102755.1). NCBI lineage: Bacteria > Pseudomonadati > Pseudomonadota > Gammaproteobacteria > Thiotrichales > Francisellaceae > Francisella > Francisella sp. 19X1-34. The sequence continues at coordinate 12,726 of NZ_JBGCTX010000038.1, read as the reverse complement.
AAAAGTAAATCTGTTGACTTAGTGACTGCGGCAACTTGTGCTCACTGGTTTGATCTAAGAAAGTTTGAGCAAGAGTGTTTGAGAGTATGTAAAGAAAAAGCAGTTGTTTCTACCTGGTGGATATTAGGAATTCCAAAAGTAAATTCTAGAATAGATCAAATTGTTGATAAGTTTTATAATGAAGTTTTAAAGCCATATCATCATGAACTCCCTAGGCGAGCGTTTGAAGATGATTGTAGAGGGATTAGATCTCACTGCTATGAACTTAAATTTAATAGTATTGGTAGGGAGTATTTTACCTCATACGATTTTTTTAACTATTTTGAATTTATTGAACATCTATCTTCTTACTCATTTTTTCAAAGTTATTTTAGAGCAATGGAGAGTCCCCAATTAAATTTATTGAAAAAGAGCTAAAGGCAGCGTGGGGGGATGATTTAGAGAGTAAAAAAATTGTCAAGTATAATACCTTAATGTATACATATCGAATATAAGCTAATTTAGGGCCGTTAGATAAATTTTATTTCAAGACATATTGAGCTTATTTATAGTTAATCCGAATAAGTTATGTCAAATAAAACCTGTCATTCCCGCGGAGGCGGGAATCTCTCAAGTTATTTAAAAGATCCCCGTTTCAAGCACGAGGATGACTACTGTTTTTGATGGTGTATTCTGATTAGATAAACAATCTTTCAAAAGTTATTCGGATGGATTAGCAATATTTAGTTTAACAATTGTTAGATAGTTTTCTTTTGTACCAAAAATATAGACATAATCGCCTTTTATACTTAATGTATATGCTTTGTTTATATTTGGAATGTCTTTTACTATAGCAACTTGTTTTAACTTATATGGATTAGATATATCCACTATACTAAATGCTCCTGTAGCTTTTTGTTCTAAAGGAAGAAATGCATAATTGTTTTCTATTCTAACCCTATTAGCTTTCCCTGATTGTTGCGTGCATGTATGGCTTAGTTCTTTAATATTTGCAGGGTCTTTTATATCAAAGCTTGCTAGTCCACCACACTTACTTCCCCAAAGAGCCATATATAAGACATTAGAGTTTTTAGCTGTACTTGGGCACATTTGTAAATAGTAAGGTTTTGTAATAGTTTTTGTATGTTTAATATCTTTAGGATCTGTGATATCAAGAACTTCAATTGAGTTACTAAAAAAGCCACCAACTATAGCATATACACGGTCATTATATTTTTTAACATATATACCCTCGATGCCTTTGACAGTTTTTATAGAGCTTATTAGTTTTGGATTATTGTTCGTGATCTCTATTATTACTAGCTTATTAGTAAGGGCAGATGTTGCTGCAATATATGTTCTTTTATTTTGCTCATAAACTTTGTCATGAAGTAAAGAAAACTCACCATCAAAACCTGGTACTTTATAGCTCTTTGTAAGCTGGATGTTTTTGGGATCTGAGACATCTAATAAATATAAAAAACCATTTCTACCAGCTACGACTAGAGTATTATTAATGAGGTCTTGACCTTCAACATCACTCATTATTTTTTGTTTAGGTTGCCAGTGATCTAAAATTTTAGGTTTAGAAGGTGCGCTGATATCAAGAGATGTAACACCTCCTCCACGCATTGTTAGAAACATGATGTTAGGGTATTTCTTATATATTCTAGAAATAACTACATAATTAAAGTTTTTGTTATCATGGATTGTTTTAATTATTTTATAATTAATTTTAGATGTATTTTGAGCATTCGCACCACCATACATTAATATACAAAATGCTATAGCTAGCAGTATAATCTTCTTCATATTATTTTAGAGTTTTTGCTTTCATACTCTTAACAAAACGGTTAAGTTCTTTAAGCATCTGATTTTTATCTGATAGATTGTTTTGAATTATTTTAACTGTTGCAGAACCTGAAATCGCTCCAGAAGCGCCAGCTTGTATTGCATTGGCCACTTGTTCAGGGGTTGAGATTCCAAATCCAAGTATTGGTTCAGGAGAGTTAAACTCTTTGAGTTTTCTAAGGACATCCTCAACTGGCATATTTGCAGCAGTTTCAGCTCCTGTTACCCCAACTCTAGAAAGCAGATAAGTATAGCCACTGCCAAGCTCTGATACTTGTCTTAATAGACCTTCATTAGCATCTGGAGGGGCAATAAATATTTGTGAGATTCCAACTTTCTTAGCAATATCGCGAAACTCTTTAGATTCGTGGGCCGGGACATCTGCTACTAGTATGGAGTCAACGCCAGCATTTAAACATTTTGCATAGAAGTTTTCTATACCATTTGCATAGACAAGATTTGCATATAGAAGTAAGCCTATCGGGGTATCTGGATGTTTAGCTCTAATCTTTGTTAAAATTTCAAAGCAGTCATTAGGAGTAATATTACTATTTAGGGCTCTAATATTTGCTTCCTGTATTGTTGGACCATCTGCTAAAGGATCAGAGAAAGGTATCCCTAACTCTAAAGCATCTGCACCAGATTGGACTAAAGTATCTATGATTTCAAAGGATAACTCTTTATTAGGGTCTCCAATTGTTACAAATGGAATAAAAGCACCTTCATTTTTAGATCTTAAGCTTTCAAATAAATTTGTATATCGACTCATTACTGTACCTCTCCTCTTTGTTTTAAAATATCGTGAACTGTGAAGATATCTTTATCTCCGCGTCCAGAGAGGTTTACAACTAGGGTTTGCTCTTTAGTAGGATTGTCAAAGGCAAGCTTTAGAGCGTAAGCAAGAGCGTGGGATGATTCTAACGCTGGTATAATACCTTCTTTACGACATAAGAGTTTAAATGCATCTAGAGCTTCATCATCTGTAGCAGAGACATATTCAGCTCGTCCTATTGATTGTAAATATGCATGCTGAGGTCCAACAGACGGGAAGTCTAATCCCGCTGAGATCGAATAAGATTCCTCTATTTGACCATTACCATCTTGCATTAGAGGAGCTTTCATGCCAAAGAAGATACCCAGTTTACCATGCTTTAATGGGGCTCCATGTTGTCCAGAGTCTATACCCTTACCAGCTGGCTCAACTCCTATTAGCTTAACGTTTTTCTCATCAATAAAATCAGCAAATATTCCGATGGCATTTGAGCCACCACCTACACAAGCTATTATTGCATCTGGAAGCTTTCCTTCTTTTTCTAAAATTTGTTGTTTAGTTTCTTCACCAATTACTCTTTGGAACTCTCTAACAATAGTAGGAAAAGGGTGAGGCCCTGCAGCAGTACCAAGTAAATAGTGCGCACGACTATAGCTTTCTGACCAGTCTCTTAAAGCCTCATTACAGGCATCTTTTAATGTTGCAGAACCACTATGGACAGGTATTACTTCAGCTCCCATTAGTCTCATTCTAAAGACATTTGGGCTTTGACGTTCAACATCTTTTGCACCCATATAAACTTTGCATTTTAGATCTAGTAGGGCACATGCCAAAGCAGTAGCTACACCATGCTGACCAGCGCCAGTCTCAGCAATAATCTCTTTTTTACCCATTCTTTTTGCGAGTAGGGCTTGGCCTAAAACTTGATTAGTTTTATGAGCACCACCATGAAGTAAGTCTTCTCTTTTAAGATATAGTTTAGTTTTGGTACCTTTAACTAGGTTTCTTGTTAGTGTTAAGGCTGTTGGACGACCTGCATACTCTTGTAAAAGCTCTTTAAATTCCTTATTAAAAGTTTCATCATCTTGTGCTTTTATAAACTCTTGTTCAAGTTGCTCAAGAGCTGGTACGAGTAATTGTGGTACAAATTGACCTCCAAATTCACCAAAATAAGCATTTAATTTTGACATTATTAAATATTACTAATTAATTTTATTGTTTATATTATCTCTAATATTTTGCTCAAAGGCTATAGTAAATAGCGAGCTAGGATTAAATATTATTTAAGTTTATAAATATCAGAAAACTTATTTTCAAGATAGTCGATATAATATTTTGCGTTTAGGTATTCGCCACACATATTATGTATTACAATGTTTGCAGGTTTTAAGCTACCAAACTTATGAATATTTTTATTGAGGAATTTAAGTATAGGACTTAGTTTATTTTCCGCTATTGTTTGGTTAACATCGAACTCTTTATTCATATAATGAAATATCTGGGATGCATATGCGCTACCTAGGGCATATGTTGGGAAGTAGCCAAATAGTCCAGCAGCCCAATGAACATCTTGTAAAATGCCATTAGTATAATCATCAGAACTAATACCTAGGTATTTTTGATACTTATCATTCCAAAGTTTTGGTAGATCTTTAATGGCAATATCTTTCTCAAATATTTCTTTTTCTATCTCAAAACGCACAAGTATATGTAATGAGTAAGTTAGTTCATCTGCTTCTACACGAATTAAACTTGGACAGGCTTTATTTATTGCTTTATAAAAGCTATCAACACCAACCTTACTAAGATTTTCAGGGAATGTTTTTTGAAGGTCTTGATAATTTGCTTGCCAAAATGCTTTATTTTTGCCAACGAGATTCTCATAGAAGCGTGATTGTGATTCGTGGACACCTAGACTTACTCCAGTACCAAGGATGCTATCATAAATATCGTCACCAATATTTTGTTCATACATCGCATGACCTGTTTCATGGATTGTGCTAAATAGCGATGATGTGAAAAGATCTTCTATATAGCGAGTTGTCATTCTAACATCGTATTTATTGAAATTTAATGTAAATGGATGAGCACTCTCTTTTAAAATGCCGCTTTCAAAATTAAATCCTAGTTGCTTGGCAATTTTATGAGAATATTTTTTCTGTTTATCAATATCATAGTTTTTTTCAATACACGTGGTATCTACTTGTTTGGTAGTTTTTATTTTTTCTAATAGTGGAACTATCTTTTCTTTGAGACTATTAAAGAAAGGTTCCAACTTAGCTACAGTCATTCCTTCTTCATACTCATCTAATAATACATCATATGGATGTTCTGAATATCCTATTCGCTGAATATATTTCTTTTGGTAGTTTATTATTTTTTCTAGAAATGGGGTGAAAATTTCGAAGTTATTGCTTTGACGAGCCTCAACCCAAATATTTTGTGCTTGTGATAATATCTTATTGTATTCAACATACTCATCTTTAGGTATTTTACTGAGTTTATCTTTTTCTTTAGTTGTTAAATATACTATTCTTTTTTCAATCTCATTAAGTTCAGAATAATTCTCATTCAAGAAGCCTAAGCAATTATCTACTTCGTCGTTATTAATAGTTTCATAGACTTTTTCACTAAAGAAGCCGAGAACTTCTGATGTGGTTTTTACTGAGTTTTTTGGGGCTTCTGTTTCTAAGTCCCAATGCATTAGGGATATTGCGTGATTATATTTCTTCTTTTGAGATAGTTTGTTCTGAAGAATCTGAAGTTGTTTTTTGATTTCGCTCATTCTTTAACTTCTCCTGCTGCTTTCTTTCATTTGAAATAGTTCGTCTTAATAGCGTATCATATATTGGTTTTTGATGGTGAATATATGTCAGCATAGAAGCGCTAAGGCAAGTTATCATAAGAGGTAATAGTAGTTGGTAGTTCCAAGTCATCTCAATTACTAATGTGATCCCTGTCAAAGGAGCGCCAACAGTAGCTGTAAATAGTGCACTCATGCCAGCAACAGCAAAAACACCAGCTTCAACGTTGTAGTATGGGAAAAGTTGGTTAACTGCAAGTCCATAAGCAAGGCCAAAGATTGTACCTAAAGCAATCATCGGTGCAAATATACCACCAGTAACACCTGTTCCATAAGAGAAAATCACTCCAGCAAAACGTAACGCAAACATAATAAGGAGCATTTTTATAGAAAGGTTATAGTCAAGAGCATTCGCAATAACTACATATCCACCACCAACTGCATTTGGAGCAAGAACTACACCAGTTCCAAAAATTATACAAACAGTTATAACTAGGCACCAGTATCTTCTTTTTGATCCATTAGAAAAGAAATTTGCTACCTTTATTAGAGATTTGTTAAAAAACAATCCAAAGTAACCAAACACGATACCTAAAACAACAAAAAGCCAAAGGGTATTTTGTGGTACAGAACTGAAAGTCTCAACTCGTATAGCAGGAGGGTTGCCGAGTATAATTCTTGAGATAACTGTACTCATAATACATGCTACGATAACACATTTAATAGCAGATACACTAAACCTAAATTTCCTATTCATCTCTTCTATTACAAAGACTATTCCGGATAGAGGAGTGTTAAATGCAGCAGCTAGACCAGCGCCAGCACCAGCTGAGATTACAGCATTTGCATACTTTTTAGTTAGCTTAAACTTATCAACGAAAATCTGAGCTATTGCCGCAGCCATATGTATTGATGGACCCTCTTTTCCTAAACTTAGGCCTGATCCTAAAGAGAAAAGTCCACTAACAAATTTTACAGGGACAACACGCTTACGTAGTTTTCTACAACCTTTGAGGGTCCCCTCAACCTCTTGGATACCACTTCCACCAGCTTCTTTAGCAAATCTCCTGACAATAAGGATAGATATGACTGTCATAACAATTGTAATAGCTATGGATATTAGTATTTGTATGATAATGTTGTGGTTACCAAAAAGTGAAAATAATATTTTTTTATATTTAAATATAAGGTCTAGTAGTAGCTGGAAAGAAGTCGCTATCAGCCCAATCAAAATTCCAATAAGAGCACCACATAACACCAGTACCCAAATGTGTCTGTTATTGGTATAATATCTATCTAATACTTTATTGCTCATTGGGATATTAAATTTGGCTTGACTATTGCGACAAATTATACATCTTTAAAACTAATTAGAAAGAGGATCTTTAGTAAAAAGTGAAACTAATCTATATTTAGTTAATGTTTTTTGTTATTTCATTTACTAAATTTGCAGATTTTTTTTCATCACCTAAAGTGCCGTATCTAATTTTTATTTCAGTTGTACGGTTTTTGATACTAGTTAAATCTATAGAGATATCGCTACCTGATTTAAAATCAAAAGCTTTAACTTCAGCAGTTTTATTTGCATATGAATTATTTTTAAGAGAATACTTGCTATTATTTTGTATGGTTTTTATCGTTGCATTATATACAGTTCTTAAGTCTTTAGGTACTTCTACTATGTAGTTTCCATTCATATAGTAGACTGTTCCTCCTGCAACAACTGCCGTACCAATCAGTATAGCTGTTAGGACACAGCTGTTTAGACAGCAGATAGTAAGAATCATTAATACTAATAAGCGAAGTTTTTTATACATAAGTTTTTTGTTTTATTAAGATTTTTTGTATACGTTTGCTTGGATTTGATCCATTAAAGTAGATGACATTTGTTGGTCACCAAAAGTACCAAACTTAATAGTAACTTTTGATGCATTTTTTGTGAGTTTCTCTATTTCTATGGAAAAACTCGTACTATCTATTTTTGTAGCACCTTCAATATCTGCAGTGTTGTCAGTACTATTTATGGTTTTAGAAACTAATACAAAATCATTATTCTCATTTACTGCTTTTAGAGCTGCTGTATAAACATCCTTGTAGTTTCCTTGAATATTCATAGAGTAGTTTCCATCAACATATGCAACTGTTGCACCACCAACAGCTACCGCAGCAAGTATACAACTATTTAATGTTGCTAAAGAACAAAAAATTATCGCCACAAAAAAAAGTTTTCTAAGAAGGTTCATTTACTACTCTCTATCTTATTTTAAATTTTTCTGAATTTGATCCATTAATGTAGCTGATGCAGTTTTATCTCCAAAAGTACCAAACTTAATACTAACTTTAGATGCGTTGCTAGTAAGTTTTTCAACCTCTATAGAAAAATCAGTAGAGTCAACTTTTGTGTTACCTTCTATAGTTGCTTCTGTAGGAGTTATATCTTTCTTAGTAATAACATAATCGTTATTATTTTGTACAGCTTCTAGTGCAGCATTATAAACATCTTTGATGCTACCGTCCATATTCATGGAATATGTGCCTTGAACATAAGCAATAGTTCCTGCGCCAGCTGCAGCACCAACAATAAGCCAACAACTATTTAATGATAGTGCAGATATTGCCAATGCCCCTGCGATTAGTGCCTTTTTTGTCTTCATCGTTTAAATTCCTTATAGTTTTTAATAATTTCATAAATCATAATATACGGGGTTTAAAAATTAGTCAATTACTTAGTAGTATCTATACAACTACCTAGTAACTAACTTCTCAGTTTTAGTATAAAAAGTTTTATAAATATTCAATTAGGGTCTATTATAAGGTCCACAATATTTAATTACCTACTTAATAAATGCTTCATATATTAGACTTCTGTACAATGATTGTTAATTTGCTGTGCACTTTTTTGTTGGCAGCCCTCTATGTAATTGGTTGGCCTATTGGAATATTAGGTCTTATTATGAGTGCTAGTTTATTTGCTATTAGTGGCTTATATGCAGATGCTATACTTCAGATAGTTTTATTAAGCAGTTTTGTATACGGTTGGTATACTTGGCAAGGCAAATCAGAGTCAGTTGAGCTTATTATTCATAAGCTTAGCAGCCTAGGTTGGTTAAAAGTTTTATTTTTGATTGTATTTCTGGGGTTGCTTGTTTCTTTGCTACTTATAAAATATACAAATTCTACAACGCCATACTTAGATGGCTTTACAAGCGTAGCCTCATTAGTGTGTGTGCTTTTGGCAAGTAGAAAAATTATTGATAATTGGATAATCTGGATTTTCGTTGACTCAGCATATGTGCTTTTATATGTTTATAAAAGCTTGTTTTTCGCAGCAATTACTACATTTATATATTTAATAGTGGCAGTATATGGGTATAGGCATTGGAAAAAGATAATGTAAAACTCATGTTATTAGACTCACATGTTCATACAGATAAGTATTCACCAGATGATATTAAAAAAGTTGCAGCAGAATGTAGAGCACATGATATCAAGCTTTTGTCAGTTGCGATGTGTATCCCTTCATATGAGAATATAAAGAAGTTAAGTCATGAGTATGAGTTTGTTATTCCTTCATTTGGAATTCATCCGTGGAAAGCAAAAGAATACTCCAATAGTTTAGCTCTTTTAGATGAATACTTGTCTGAAAGTAAGTTTATAGGAGAGATAGGGCTAGATAAGAGGTTCTTAAAATATGCGTCGCCCTATAAAGATCAATTAGAAGTATTTGAATATATTATTTCTCATCATAACACAAAAAATAAGCTCTTAAACTTACATACAAGTGGGGCAGAAATAGAAGTGGTGAATCTTTTAGAGAAGTATAGCTGTAATAACTTTATGGTCCATTGGTACTCAGGGGGCTTAGATGTTATAGATAATTATTTAGCCCTTGGAGGCTTCTTTTCTATAGGAGTAGAGATCTTATTTAGTGAGCATATTCAATCTATAGCTAAAAGACTTCCTTTAGATAGAATCCTCATTGAGACAGATAATCCATCTGCGTACTCTTGGCTTTTAGGTAAAGAGTTAAATGATGGTATGCCAACTTTGTTATTTAAAGTCATAGATAAGATTTGCGAAGTAAAGAAAACTTTGCCTGAGGAGTTTTTAATTCAACTAAAGAAAAACCAAGCAAATATTCTAGAAACTACTATAAATTAGGTTGAGTAGTTACTTTTTTTGATCGATAATCTAACTAAATGATAATCAAATGAGGGATAACTATGCCTTTATATCCAGATATTGAACCATACAATGAAGAATTTTTAAAAGTTTCAGACATTCACACTATATATTTTGAAGAATGTGGTAACTCTAATGGTAAGCCAGTTGTCTTTATACATGGAGGACCTGGAGTAGGAATTAGTCCAGGCGCTAGAAAATATTTTAATCCAGAGAAGTATCGTATTATCTTGGTTGATCAAAGAGGGTGTGGAAAAAGTACACCATTTGCGGAGCTTAGAGAGAATACTACCTCAGATTTAATTAACGATTTCGAGAAGATTCGTAAGAAACTAGGGATAGATAAATGGATGATCTTTGGAGCTTCTTGGGGAAGTACATTAGGCCTAGCGTATGCACAAGCTCACCCGGAGTTTGTTACAGAGTTGGTACTTAGCGGTATATTTTTAGGTAGACGTAAGGAAATATCTTGGTTATACCAGCATGGGGCTAGTGAAATTTTCCCTGATATGTGGGAGCATTATATAGCTCCAATACCTGGAGAAAGTCGAGGAGATTTTATATCTGCATACCATACTCTATTAACAGGTGATAATGAAGAGCTTAAGAAAAAAGCTGCTAGAGCTTGGAGTGTTTGGGAATGTTCCATAAGTAAGCTTTATGTAGATCAGGAGTCTGTAGAGAGATTCTCTGATGAAGACTTTAGTTTGGTATTTGCTCGCATAGAAAATCATTTCTTTAAAAACCAGCTATTTTTAGAAGAGGCTCAGCTAATTAAGGACGCTCACAAGATAAGAAATATCCCAGGAATTATTGTGCAAGGTCGCTATGATGTAATTTGCCCTACAGCTAGTGCTTGGGATTTACATAAAGTTTGGCCTGAAGCGAAATTAGAAATTATCCCTGATGCAGGGCATTCTACAACTGAGCCAGGAATTATTGATGCTCTAGTTAAAGCAACAGATGAATTTGCGAATAATGTTTGATACTTCTCGATTATAATTAACTATTCTATTTTACTATCAAGACACATTCTTCTAAATTTGATTATTCATCTATCCTGCCAATTTGGGACAGTTGTTAACTTCATTTTTCATTATATATTCAAATAGACTTGGAGTCATGTAATTTATAGTTGAATGTTTCCTTTTAGTATTATAATAAGCCTCAATATATTCAAAGATTGAAGATTTAGCCTCATCTCTAGTTTTATATTTTTCATCATGTACTAACTCTACCTTTAGAGTTCCAAAGAAACTTTCACAAGCAGCGTTGTCATAACAGCAGCTTTTAGATCAATCAGGGCATATGTATGATATGCCTAGAACACATGGTTATTCATTAAGAGGAGCAAGATGTTATGGTAAACATTATTGGGGGCTAGATGAAGAACTAATGTTATAGGAGCTTTAATCGGTAAAGCTTTATTTGCTGTGAGATTATTTAGTTGTAATATTATTTAGTTGTAATATTGATACAATGGTATTTTCAACTTGGGTGAGATATTTCTTATTACCCGATTTAAAAGAAGCAACCGTAATAGTTATGGATAACGCTACTTTTCATAAGAATTTAGATATGTTAAAAATGATTGCTGATGCTGGACATATTGTTGAATTCTTACCCTAATACTCCCCTGATCTTAATCCAATAGAGAATAAATGGGCTCAAAAGAAAGCATATATTAGAAAACATAATTGCTCTATAGAACAAGCTTATGCATACGCATTTTATACGTAGTCAGTTATATTTAGCTTTTGGGGGCTTCTTTTCTATAGGAGTAGAGATTTTATTTAGTCAGCATATTCAATTTATAGCTAAAAAACTTCCTTTAGATAGAATTCTCATTGAGACAGATAATCCATCTGCGTACTCTTGGCTTTTAGGTAAAGAGTTAAATGATGGTATGCCAACTTTGTTATTTAAAGTCATAGATAAGATTTGCGAAGTAAAGAAAACTTTGCCTGAGGAGTTTTTAATTCAACTAAAGAAAAACCAAGCAAATATTCTAGAAACTACTATAAATTAGGTTGAGTAGTTACTTTTTTTGATCGATAATCTAACTAAATGATAATCAAATGAGGGATAACTATGCCTTTATATCCAGATATTGAACCATACAATGAAGAATTTTTAAAAGTTTCAGACATTCACACTATATATTTTGAAGAATGTGGTAACTCTAATGGTAAGCCAGTTGTCTTTATACATGGAGGACCTGGAGGAGGAATTAGTCCAGGCGCTAGACAATATTTTAACCCAGAGAAGTATCGCATTATCTTAGTTGATCAAAGAGGTTGTGGGAAAAGTACACCATTTGCAGAGCTTAGAGAGAATACTACCTCAGATTTAATTAATGATTTCGAGAAGATTCGTAAGAAACTAGGTATAGATAAATGGATGATTTTTGGAGGTTCTTGGGGAAGTACATTAGGCTTGGCGTATGCACAAGCTCATCCAGAAGTTGTTACAGAGTTGGTACTTAGAGGTATATTTTTAGGTAGACGTAAGGAAATATCTTGGTTATATCAACATGGGGCTAGTGAAATTTTCCCTGATATGTGGGAGCATTATATAGCTCCAATACCTGAAGAGGGTCGAGGAGACTTTATATCTGCGTACCATACTCTATTAACAGGTGATAATGAAGAGCTTAAGAAAAAAGCTGCTATAGCTTGGAGTGTTTGGGAAGGGTCTACAAGTAAGCTTTATGTAGATCAGGAGTCTGTAGAGAGATTTTCTGATGAGGACTTTAGTTTGGCATTTGCTCGCATAGAAAATCATTTCTTTAAAAATCAACTATTTTTAGAAGAAGCTCAGCTACTTAAGAACGCTCACAAGATAAGAAATATCCCAGGAATTATTGTGCAGGGTCGCTATGATGTAGTTTGCCCTACAGCTAGTGCTTGGGATTTACATAAAGCTTGGCCTGAAGCGAAATTAGAAATTATCCCTGATGCAGGGCATTCTGCAACTGAGCCAGGAATTATTGACGCCCTAGTTAAAGCAACAGATGAGTTTGCGAATAATGCTTAATACTTCTCGATTATAATTGACTATTCTATTTTCACTTTCACGAGACATTTTCTAATTTTCACTTTATATATTTCTATATAGCTATTTTATCTTCAATATATTT
>NZ_JBGCTX010000037.1:0-24054 GCF_041102755.1 Francisella sp. 19X1-34 | reverse complement strand
TACCCCTTTGTGATTTTAAAAACGATAAAATACTTGACCAGAATACTTCTTTTATATGATAATGCATTTGCTAAACCGTTGATTTTATTACCTTTCAACTTCTAAATAACAACGGTTTAGTTATTTTCAATCTAATTTAGATTTTTTGTGCACAGAACCTATATTTTTCATTTAGAAGAAAAGTTTAGCTATAGAAAGTTTGAATATGAATTAAACATAATGATAAAGTTAAAAATTAGTACAAGTTTAAAATTTAAAGGTGATTATGTGAAAACAGCAAGTATACCTGTAATAGATCTAAATAATCCTGAAGACTATGAAAAACTAATAGATGGGCTATCTAAATATGGTCTTTGTCTTATAAAAGATACTAACTGTACTGAAATAGCAAACGATATTATTAACTTAGGAAGGAAATTTTTTTCATTACCTTTAGATAAAAAGAAAGAATATAGCGTGAGTCGACCTAATTTTAATTCTGGTTATTGGTGTATAGAAGATCTTACACAAGTATTTACAGACGGACATATAGAAAATACTTTAGAAGCTATATCATATGGTAGTAAAGATTATTTAAAAGATCCAGATCTAGATATTTGTGATATTTACTCTTTTCCTAAGGAAATAGAAAATAATTTTGATAAAAAAGTTAAAGAATTTGCAAAAAGAGTGTTAAAGGTGAAAAGTGAGCTTCTACCTTTAATATCTAGTTTTTTAAATACCCAAAATATTAGAGATTTAAGTAGTTATAAAAGTGGGATCGATAATTATTTATCTTCCCCTTTATGGGCGATGAGAGTAAATCATTATCCAGATAATAGTAGCTTTATGAGAACACATACTGATAGAGTTGATTGCATTTTTAACTTTACAACCCAGCCAGGATTAGAAGTGAAAATGCAAGATGATTGGGAATCTGTACCTGTTGTGCCAGGAACTTTTATTTTTGGAGTTGGAGAGGGATTAGAAGCTTTATCAGATGGTAAATTTAAAGCATATATCCATAGAGTTGCTAAAACAAATTCTGACCGTTATAGCTTAGGACTAGCACTTATGTCAGGTAAATCGGAAGAGATTTATGTAAAAAGCAAAGATGCTTGGATAAATATGTATGAGAATTTAATAGTTCGTGGACATAAGTATCTTAAGTATGTTAATGAAGAATTAAAAGATTATAAAGCAATAGAAGACTTTCACAAAAGGCATGCTATAAAAGCGAGAAATATCTAATTTTTACTATAAGTAATTTTCATCTGAAACTTTAATATTATTTACTTTAAAACCAGCTGCTGTAGAAAAGTAGTCATTTCTTAATTATTGAATTAATATTAATTATACATTAAATTAAAAAGGTCTATAAATGTTAAAATCTAAATCACTTATTATCGCACTTTCAGCTTTCTTATTTACTTTCTATACTTCATCTATATATGGAGCAACTAAAGAAGTTAGCTATAAGACTAATCCTCTTAAACTATATAGTGAAGTCACATCGTTAACTATGGCATTCAATGAAAAGTACGGGAAAAAAGCAGATTTACCATATAATGAAAAACAAGCGATAAGCTTAATACTTAAAAACTCTAGTACTAAAAAGTATATGCTATCTGATGATTATAATTCATTTAAGAAAAATTCTGAATTTTCAAAACAAACTTCAGATATGATGAAAGCATTAGCAACTCTTATCAATAAATTCAAAAAAATAGGATTTATTGATGAAATAAAATCACAAGGAAAAACACCAGCTCTGATGTTTGATATTGATAACACCGTAGAGCTTACTTCATTTGATGATGATTATTGGACAAAATCTGGTATAAATGATCCTGCTACAGCTAAATTCATTAAACAAATATGTTTTAAAGATGGTATATCTTGTTATTTCATAACAGCAAGAGCTTGTAATGCAGCTACATCTAAAGCTACTAAAGAATGGTTAAAAAAACATATTGGTTTAACTGATGATCAATTGAAAAATAATGTGTTTTTATCTGGCTCTGTACCTCACTATGCTTGTACAAATAAAGCAAATACAAGTGTTGCCTATAAAGATATGTTAAGGGAAGCATTAAGTGACTCAAGAAATGTATACTGGCTAATGTCTATAGGGGATCAAATGACAGATTGGTTTGGAGAGCATTCTGGCTTAAAAGTATGGTATCCAAACCAAATGTTTGATAATTCAATTGTAGCTAATGACTATAACCATCCTAATAAGAAGCCACATTTACGCCAAGTTATAGCACCTACAAAAGAATGCTATGCTAAATTTAAAGATAACGTCTTAAAACAAAGTACGCTTTCATATTGTTCAGAATTTAGTTCTAACAAATATATTAATGCTTAGATCCTAAGTATAAAATATTCTATCTATTTCATAATATTTACGACAGCCCTATATTTTTTGCTATTATTAATATTAATGAAATTAATCATATTGTTGGAATAGTGATGAGAAAAGTTTTATCTTTAGCTGTAATAGCAAGTATTTGTTCGTCTTGCTCAACAACTAATTTTTTTAGTAGTAAATCTCAAGTTAATCAAGCAAATATATACAATATCAATGAAGAAAAGTATGAGAGTCAAGCAGATAAGCTTTTATCACAAATGACTCTAGAAGAAAAGCTCGGTCAGCTAAACCTTGTTGATGGTGGTCAAGCAACCACTGGAATTAGTCAAAAACAAGACTTCTATAAGCTTATAAAACAAGGGAAAGTAGGAGGGATATTTAATTTAAAATCTCCAGAAGATATTAAAAAAGCTCAAGAAATAGCTGTTAAAGATACTCGCCTTCATATACCTTTATTGATTGGTATGGATATTATTCATGGTTATAAGACAACTTTTCCAATTCCTTTAGCGCTATCTACTAGCTGGGATTTGAATATGATTCAAAAAACTGCACGAATTGCGGCTATAGAAGCAAGTAGCCAAGGAATAAACTGGACGTTCTCACCAATGGTAGATATAGCTAGGGATCCACGCTGGGGTCGAATAGCTGAAAGTAGCGGTGAAGATACATATCTAGGTAGTCAAATAGCTAAAGCTATGGTGCGAGGCTATGAAATGAATGATTTAGCAGATAATACAAGTCTACTTGCTTGTGTAAAACACTTTGCATTATACGGAGCTGTTGAGGCAGGTCGTGACTACAATACAGTAGATATGAGTAAAGTTAAAATGTATAACCAGTATCTGCCGCCTTATAAAGCAGCTATTGATGCAGGAGCTGGAAGTGTTATGGCAGCTTTTAATGATATTAATGGCATTCCAGCTACTGAGAATAAATGGTTAATGACAGACTTACTACGTGATCAATGGGGCTTTAAAGGTTTTGTCGTTTCTGATTATACTGGTATTCCAGAGATGATAAACCATGGAGTTGGTAAAAACTTACAACAAGTTTCAGCTGAAGCATTAAATGCTGGGGTTGATATGGATATGGTTGGTAATGGCTATCTCACAACTTTAAAGAAATCTCTTAAAGAAGGCAAAGTCTCTATGAATGAGATAAATAAAGCCGTTAAGCGAATACTAATAGCTAAATTTGAATTAGGCTTATTTAAAAATCCATATAAAAATATTAATGCCAAAGATGCTAGTAAACTAATTTTCTCTGCAAAACATAGAGAGTTTGCACGAAAAGTTGGCTCTGAATCTATGGTTTTACTTAAAAATCAAAATAATTTATTACCTTTGAAAAAGTCTCAAACAATAGCTGTAATTGGCCCTCTAGCAAATGCTGCTAATAATATGGATGGGACATGGAGTATTACAGCAGACCAAAATAAATCTATATCGCTATTAGCAGGTTTAAAAGATGAGGTAGGGCAGCAAGGTAAAGTTTTATATGCTAAAGGTAGTAACTTATTTTATAGTAAGACTTTTGAGAAAGATGCAACAATGTTTGGTAAATCTTTAGGAAGAAATAATGAGAGTTCAGAGCAACTATTAAAACATGCGCTAGAAGTGGCTAAAAAATCTGATGTGATAATCGCAGCATTAGGAGAGTCTGCGGAAATGAGCGGTGAAAGTACTAGTAGATCTCATATAAATATACCAAAAGCTCAAAGAGATTTACTTAACGCCTTGCTAAAAACTGGTAAGCCAGTTGTATTAGTTTTATTTAATGGAAGACCTCTTGTTTTAACACAAGAAAGTAAAACTGTACCAGCTATACTTGATGTATGGTTTCCTGGTAGTGAAGCTGGACTTTCAATAGCAGATGTATTGTTTGGTAAAGTTAACCCATCAGGTAAGCTAACAGCTTCATTCCCTAGAGATGTTGGCCAGATTCCTATTTATTATAGCCATAAAAATACTGGCAGACCTTTGACAAATAAAGATAGTTGTAGATTTGAAAAATATCATTCTAATTATATGGATGTTTGTAACTCTCCACTATATCCATTTGGTTATGGCTTAAGTTATACTACCTTTGATATCTCTAAGCCAATTCAGAATAAACAAATCATTAAGAAGGGTGATAAGTTAATTATTAAAGTTGATATTACAAATACTGGTAAATACGATGGTGCTGATGTATTACAACTATATATTCATCAAAAAGTACGCTCAATTACACCTCCAGTAAAAGAGTTAAAAGCTTTTAAAAAGGTATTTTTGAAAAAAGGACAGACTAAAACTGTAACATTTGAGTTAGATGTTAATGATCTTAAGTTCTATAATAATGATTTAAAATATGTCTATGAGCCAGGAGAATTTGAATATTTTATTAGTGATAGCTCTGATGGCAAATTTACAAATACATTTACTGTTAAATAATTATATTATAAACTTCTTATACTTAATAAAGTTTCTAAAAGCTTAATAATGTTAGACGCTATAAGTAATAATCAGTTCTTGATGCAAAATATTCAAGAATTTACTGTTTTAATACAGATTTCTTTAGTTATTCTTACGATAACTTCAATTATTGTCTCAGGTTTATTTATATTATCTCAACAGAAATTAGCTAAAAATCTTGCTAAAATTAATAATAGTGAAAAAATTCATCCGGCATGGTTATGGACACAGCTAATTCCAATATGGTCGTCAATTGCATTTGTTGTGACAGCAGTGAAGTTAGATGAACAAGTAAAAAAATATAATATAGATTATAATCAGAAATTAAAATTCAAAGCTTCGCTTGTTTATTGGTATGTGGGATTCTTAATATTAGGATTAATACCGATAGTTAATATTATAGCTGGAATAATTAACTTTTTTATATTTATAATTATTTGGTCAAATATAAGTAGTTCATCAAAACAGATACAAAACACCTTGAAAAGTAATTATAGTAAACAATTTTAGCTTATAAAAACAAAATTCATAGTTTCGCATAATATATATTATGTTAAATTATATACTAAAGACTCAGAACACTCTTTTGAAATTAAAATATCTTCTGAAATTCGTGATATTTACTTATTGCTAGATATACTCTCTTTTTAGTTTCTCAATTATTTCTATACTTGCAGGTAAAAAATTATAATTATTAAGTTCAGAAATATTTATAAGTTTTAGTTGCTGATTTTCTTTTGGGTATGGAATGCCTTCGTAATTATCTATAATGAAAAACTCTAAACTAACTTCAATATTATTTTTATTTATATGTTTTTTCTTAACATAAGGCTTTATAGATTTAACTATAGCCCCAACTTCTTCAAAAACTTCTCGTTTTATACAATCCTCATAACTTTCGTTATCTTCTACTTTTCCACCAGGAAATTCCCAATAATCGCTATAACTTTGAAATTTTTGTCTTTGACTTATATAGACTTTAGTCTGATATTCATCTAAAATAATCGCCACTGCGGCGTTAATACGTTCCATTTTATAAAAAATTAACATTGTTATTAAGAAATATAATATGTTCCAAAATCATAAAAGTGAAATTTTATTAGCAACACCTTTAATTAAAGATGATGCCATATTTACTAAATCAGTTATTTATTTATGCCAAAACGATCGTCATGGAGCTATGGGTTTAATCATAAATAAGCCTTTAGATGATAAGTTAAAGGATGTTTTTGAAGAGTTAGAAATACCTCATAATAATACATTTGAAGAAATATTGAGCCACCCTCTTTACATGGGAGGTCCAATAAGCCCTCATAAAATACTAATACTCCATACAACAAATGGACGTAATTATAACTCAACTATAAAACTTGATGAAGGTTTAGCTATTACAGCTTCTATGGATATTTTAGAAGATTTAGCTAATAATATCTTACCAGAATATTTTTTACCAATAGTTGGCTATAGTTGCTGGACAGCTGATCAGTTATCAGATGAAATAAAAGCTAGTGATTGGATTGTTACAGATAAATTAAGTAAAAAAATACTATTTAATTATGAGAATAAAACTAAATGGCAAAATCATCTAGAGCATGCTGGTTATAGCTTACAGAACTTAGATTCTTTATTTGAAAATATAGGCAATGGTTAGATGTTTCAATCTTTAATAGCTATAGATTTTGGTAAAGCTAGAATTGGTTTAGCTAGTGGACAAATGATCACAAAAACAGCCACTCCTATTGGCACTGTTGAGGCTTATGATGGTGTACCAAACTGGATTGAGTTAGATAAAATTGTTAAAAGATGGAATCCTTCAGATATCATAGTTGGCTTGCCTCTAGATACACAGGATTTTGAGACAGATATTACAAAAGCTGCTAAAGATTTTGCTAAAGAAGTAAAACAAAGATATCAAAAAAACGTGCATCTTATAAATGAAGCTTATTCCACTCGTGAAGCAAGATGGCGTCTAGAAGAAGTCAAAAGTAAAAAAGTTAGTCATATTAAAGTAGACGCTTTAGCTGCTTGTGTAATTCTAGAAACTTGGATGGCTGAGAATTAAATAATTCTTTAACATAGTAATAATCTAGATATTTACTGCATTTTAACTTAAAATATTCGCATAATTTTTCATATTTATTATTAAAAATAAGGTTCTATATTTCAATGAATGAATATAATTTTGATCAAATAGAGCAACAAGCTCAAAGTTACTGGCGTGAAAATAATTCTTTTAAAGCTGTAAAAGATGAAAGTAAAGAGAAATTTTATTGTTTAGAAATGCTACCGTATCCTAGTGGTACTTTACATATGGGACATGTAAGAAACTACACTATTGGTGATGTGATAGCTAGATATCAAAAAATGCAAGGTAAAAATGTTCTTCATCCTATGGGATGGGATGCTTTTGGTTTACCAGCTGAAAATGCTGCAATTAAACATAAAAGATCTCCAGCAGAATGGACAAAAAGTAATATTGCTCATATGCAAAAGCAACTTGACTCTTTAGGGTTTGGTTTTGACTGGTCAAGAGAAATAGCTACTTGTGATGAGGAGTATTATAGATGGGAACAATGGTTTTTTATCCAACTTTATAAGAAAGGTTTAGCATATCGTAAAAACTCAGTCGTAAACTGGGACCCTGTGGATCAGACAGTTTTAGCAAATGAACAAGTTGTTGATGGTAGAGGTTGGCGATCTGGTGCCTTAGTTGAGAAAAAAGAAATTCCTCAGTGGTTCTTAAAGATTACAGATTATGCTGATGAGCTTTTACAAGATGTATCTAAGTTAGATAACTGGCCAGATGCTGTAAAAACTATGCAAATAAACTGGATTGGAAAATCAAAGGGTTTAACTGTTAAGTTTAAAATTCAAAATTCTAGTGAAGAAATAGAAGTTTTTACGACTCGTCCTGATACTTTGATGGGTGTAAGTTATCTTGGAATTGCTCCTGAGCACCCTCTCGCTTTAGCAGAAGCTAAAACAAATTCTGAGTTAGCAAGCTTTATTGACGAATGTAAGCAATCTTCAACAATGGAGGCGGATTTAGCTACACAAGAAAAGAAAGGCTTTAAAACTAATATAAAAGTAGTTCACCCCATTTCTGATGAGACAGTAGATGTTTGGGTAGCTAACTTTGTACTTATGGGATATGGCTCTGGCGCTGTAATGTCAGTTCCTGCACATGATCAAAGAGACTGGGAGTTTGCACAAAAATATAATATTCCTTTAAAACAAGTTATTGAATCTAATGATAAAAAAGTTAAAGTTGATTTAGATATTGAAGCTTTCACAGAAAAAGGAATATTGATAAATTCTGGTGAATTTGATGGTTTAAACTTTAAAAAAGGCTATCAAGCAATTAAGAAATACCTTTTTGATAATAATAAAGGCTATGAAACTACAAATTTTAGAATCCATGACTGGGGTATATCTCGACAAAGATATTGGGGTTGTCCTATTCCGATGATTCATTGCGATAGCTGTGGAGTTGTCCCAGAAAAAGAAGAGAATTTACCAGTTAAGTTACCTACGGATGTAACTCTTACAGAGGCTGGCTCACCATTAAAAGATATGCCTGAATTCTTAAATGTAAAATGTCCAAACTGCGGCTCTCAAGCAAAAAGAGAAACAGATACATTTGATACCTTCTTTGAGTCATCTTGGTATTATTCAAGATATACATGCCCTACTGCGAATGAAATGTTAAGTGATGAGGCAAATTACTGGTTACCAGTAGATAAATATATTGGTGGTATTGAGCATGCGATTATGCATTTATTATATGCTAGATTTTTCCATAAATTAATGCGCGATGAAGGTCTGGTAACATCTGACGAGCCTTTTGTAAACTTACTTACTCAAGGTATGGTGTTAAAAGATGGTGCTAAAATGTCTAAGTCAAAAGGCAACACTGTAGACCCTCAAGAGCTAATAGATATGTATGGTGCAGATACTGTAAGACTATTTAGTATGTTTGCAGCTCCTCCTGAGCAGTCTTTAGAATGGTCAGAAACAGGTGTTGAAGGAGCTAATAAGTTTTTACGTAAAGTATTTAACTATGCCCAAGCAAATAAAGAAGTATTATCTAATAAAACAAACATTAGTATAAATAATTTATCAAAAGAAGATAAGAAAGCTCGCCTTGAGATATATACGAATTTAAAACAGGCTATTTTTGATTTTGATAAGAGCCAGTTTAATACAGTTGTTTCAGCTTGTATGAAAATTTTAAACACTCTTAATAACTATGATAGTCTTTGTGATAGTGTTAAAGTTGAGGGCTATAGTATTTTATTAAGAATACTAGCACCATTTACTCCGCATATTTGTCATTACTTATGGCAAGAGCTTAATTTAGGAGATGATATTCTTCATACAGAATTTCCTGTTGTAGATGAAGAAGCCTTAGTTAAGGATGAGTTTTTGCTAGTTGTACAAATAAATGGTAAGCTAAAAGCAAAACTTGAATTAGATGCATCATTAAATAAGACAGAAATCGAAACAACTGTTTTAGAAGATGAGCATGTAAAATCATTTGTTGAAGGTAAGCAAATTATCAAAGTAATTTATGTGCCTCAAAAGCTTATTAATATAGTAATCAAATAGAGAGACTAAAATGAAAAAATATATAATTTTAATATTTATACTTTTATTATGCTCATGTGGTTTTCACCGTCGCGGTATTGAAAGTGCTTCAGGTGGAGGAAATTATGGTAGTTTGGTTGGAACTAAATTTTATATTGCTGCGAATAACTATAATTCTTGGGCTACTGATCTTAAGTCAGGCTTACAATCATATAAAGCTATAATAGTTACTGATGAGAAAAAAGCTGATTATATAATAAATATACAGAGTGTTAAGAAAGACTCTAAACTAACAAGTGTTGTAGGTGGAGCTTCAAACAATACTTATCAACTATTCTATAACTTTACATATAATGTTGTTAAGCCTAAGAGTAAAACACCTGTAATACCAAACAAAACTATTTCTGCACAACAGTTCTGGCAGTCAAACTCTGGTACACAGCTGGCTCAAAATGCTCAAGCAGAAAGAATATATAATTATCTTCAGTCTGGTATGGTAACAAATATTATCAATCAAATTGCAGCATTACTCCCAAGTAAAGCCCCTAATACTCAGCCTCAATATAGTGATTCCTAAATCTGACATTTAGACACCTAATATAAATACAATCTTTAAAAGGAATTTAGAATGAATCAATTAAAAGATTTTTATGGAAATATCCTTAATAATTATAGTGAACTTGCTGGAGTATTAAGCTTTTTAACAATATTTTTAATAATATTAGTATGTTCATGGATTATTAATAAGATACTTAAACAGTATATAGTTAGTATTGTAAATAAGTTTGTAGTTAAGATTGACCATAACCTAGGTGAAACTTTAATAAAATATAAAGTTTTTAATAAGCTATCTCATATTGGTCCAGGAATATTTATATATTTAGCGATAAATTTTGGTGTTAGCTCTGATCATGATTGGACAATAAATGCTGTAGATTTTATCCAGTTAATAGCACAGGTATATGTAACATTAACTATAATATTATTTTTTGTGTCTTTTGTTGATGCTATCTTTAGTTATTTTCAAAAGCTTCCATATTTTAAACATCACTCTTTAAGAAGCTATGCGCAAGTTATAAAGATAATTTTGTATTTTGTCGCTTTCATATTAATAGTTTCACAATTACTTAACAAATCTCCAATTGCGTTTTTAACTGGATTAGGCGCATTATCAGCCGTATTAATGTTAATCTTTAAAGATACTATATTAGGTTTTGTTTCTAATATTCAGGTTGCAGCTTTAGATTTAGTGAGGGTTGGTGATTGGATTACAATTCCATCTGCTAGTGTTGATGGAGATGTCATGGAAGTTTCTATTAATACTGTCAAAATACGTAACTTTGATAAAACCATATCTACTATTCCAACTTATACCTTAATTAATAATAGTGTACAAAATTGGCGTGGAATGGTTGAAACTGGTGGACGTAGGATCAAGCGTTCTGTAAGTATTGATATAGATACTATTAAATTTTGTGATGAAGAAACCCTAAATACACTTTCAAAAGAACCCCTTCTACAAGATTTTATTGCTAATAAAAAAAATGAGAAACTGACAAACATAACATTATTTAGAACTTATATTGAAAATTACTTGCGTAAACATCCAAAGATACATACAGGATTAACGTTCTTAATTAGAGAACTACAGCCTAGCGAGACTGGTCTACCAATTGAGCTATATATATTTACAAATGATACAAATTGGGTTAACTATGAAAAGATTCAGGCAGATATTTTTGACTATGTATTTGCTAGTTTACACATGTTCAACCTTAAAGCCTTCCAAGCTATAACTGGTAGAATATCTCAATAAAAACCTTATTTTTTCTGCTAAAATTTCTAAACAAAATCTAAATTCAAAGAGAAACTTTATCCTAATGAGCTTAAAATCTTTTACAAACTTTATACTATTGTTTATAGTAAATATATCATTATGTCTTGCCGCAAATGTACCTATTGAGATGTTTGATTTATCTAAATACTCACAAAATGCTGACTATTATATTCCTAAATCGGAAAAAGATTATGATAAGCCGTTACTAACTAAACCTCAGCAAGATAAACTTCTCAAAAAATTAATATCTCACGCTGTTGGAAATGATTCTCCATGGTCAGAATCTTTTTATAAGAAATATCAACAACAGAATAATCTAAAAGAATGGATTACTGAACAAATTAATGATATCAATAATGCTAAACTACCAGATGATGAGAAAATTTATAAAGAAAACTTTAGACTTTTTGCCAATAAAGAATATCAAAATATTATCAAAAATATAAATTCTGATGATATAAATAATTCACTTAAATATAACAATAACAATAGAGCTATCGTTACAAGAACAACAATGGGATATGCTGTTCCTTATGATAGACCATTGTTTTTAAATTTCACATTACCAGGTCAAGGATATCCATTTAGTAATATTAATGTTTCATCATTAAATATTGGCGAAGCTGTATATATCATCTCTACTTCAAAAGATAAAAGATGGTGTTTAGTTTTAAGCTCCTCTTTTTATGCCTGGGTAAAATCTAATAGTATCTCTAGAATTTCAGCCAAAGAAATCCAAACATGGAAAAATGCTTTTATAAAGAAAAGTATTTCTATTAGACGCTTTGAAACTCCAGTATTTAATTTAGAAAATAAATTAATAAAGAATACTTATCCTGGCACTATAATGCCAGTATTAGATAGTGATAAAAATTATTATAAAGTATTACTTCCGACTCAAACAAAAACAGGAGATTTAGCTTTTATAGATGCTAAAATAATAAAGCATGATGCTACAAAGATACCTATCTTACCAACTCCTAGAAACTTTGTAAAAATAATTAAAGAGACTCAAGGTTATCCTTACGGTTGGGGAAATCAATATTTCTATAATGATTGTTCATCTGAGTTAAGAGCAATATATCAAGCTTTTGGAATATGGTTACCAAGAAACTCTAAGGATCAATATAAAGCATATGACACATTAAATCTTGATCAAGATACTTCAGAACAACGTAGTCAAATAATATTAACAAAAGCACGCCCTTTCTTAGATTTCATATATATAAAGGGCCATGTAATGCTATATATAGGTAAGACGTCTAACCCTTATAATCCAAAGCAAATAGTTCCAGCGACTTATCAACAAGTTTGGGGCTTAAAGGATAAAGATAATACTAAAAGATCTGTAATAGGTGAGTCAGTTTTCTTGCCACTATTACAAAAGTATCCAGAAGATCCTACTTTAGAAAGTGAACTGAAAAAACAAGTCTTTAGAGTTGTGCAAGTAGGATAATATTAGCATTTAGGCAGAGTCACACCTACTTGACCCTGATACTTACCACCTTTATCAGCATATGATGTTTCACACTCTTCATCTGATTGGAAGAAAAGCATTTGTGCAACACCTTCATTAGCATATATTTTAGCAGGTAATGGTGTTGTATTTGAAAACTCTAATGTCACATACCCTTCCCATTCAGGTTCTAAAGGTGTTACATTTACAATAATCCCACATCTTGCATAAGTTGACTTACCTAAGCATACAACCAAAACATCTCTAGGAATTTTAAATTTCTCAACAGTACGTGCTAGAGCAAATGAATTAGGTGGGATAATACAAACATCACCTTTAAAATCAACAAAGTTTTTATCATCAAAATGTTTAGGATCGACTATTGAGGAGTTAATATTTGTAAAAATCTTAAATTCGTCTGCACAACGAACATCATAACCATAACTAGATGTACCATAAGAAACTATTTTCTCATTATTTGCAACTTTGACTTGTCCTGCTTCAAAAGGTTCTATCATAGAATGCTCTTGGGACATTTTTTTTATCCATTTATCTGATTTTATAGACATCTTTTCTCTCTTAATTTTCTAATTTAACACCAATAGAATCTAAAGTACTTGCTTTAGGTAGTTTTTCAATTTCATTTAATATATTTTCTGCTACTGTCATATAGCTTGTATTAATATTATCATCTTTATCTAAGCTTACATAAGGTTTACCATGATCAGCATTCTCACGAATATCTTTATGTAGAGGTAAATTACCTAGAAATTCGATATTGTTTTTGCCACATAATAAATGTGCACCATCTTCACCAAAGATATGATCACTATTGCCACATTTAGGACATATGTAATAACTCATATTTTCTATAACGCCTAATGTCTTGATATCAACTTTTTCAAACATAGCAACAGCTCGTCTTGCATCTATCAATGATAAATCTTGAGGGGTCGTTACAACTACAGCTCCAGCCACTGGCATATTCTTAGAAATTGTAAGCTGAATATCACCTGTACCAGGAGGTAAATCTAAAAATAAATAATCTATCTCTCCCCAGTTTGTATCATTGAGAAGTTGCATTAAAGCTCTTGAAACTATAGGTCCGCGCCAAATTACAGCAGATTCAGAATCAATAAGATTTCCGATAGAAATCATTTTAACACCATAACGTTCAAGAGGAATAATCTTTTTCTTATCCGTAGTTTCAGGATTTTGTTTTAAATCAAAAAGTGTTGGTTGACTTGGCCCATAGATATCTGCATCTAAAACTCCTACCTTAGCACCCATTTTTGCAAAACTTACAGCTAAATTTGCTGTAACTGTAGATTTACCTACCCCGCCTTTACCAGATGCTACTAAGATTATGTTCTTAATATTTGGTAAAAGTTTTTGTCCTTTTTGGACTTTTCTTTTTAGAGTTTTTTCAATACTTATCATACTTTTTTACTAGCTTTTAATAATTAATTAGCTATTATCTATATAATTTAGGTTTAATTATACTTAAATAAATATGCTTAAAAAAGAAGATTTTAAAACGATTTTACTTACTAGTATTGGTGGCATGCTTGAGTTTTATGATTTTGTCATATTTGGTATGTTTGCAATTATATTAGGTAAAACTTTCTTTCCTCATGAAGGATCACCTGCATTAGAAGCACTATCTGCATTTTCAGTATTTGCTGTAGGGTATTTTGCTAGACCTATAGGTGGTATATTTTTCGGTCACATAGGTGATAAATTTGGCCGTAAAAAATCTTTTATATTAACAATACTTTTAATGGGGTTAGCATCTTTTTTTATTGCAGTATTACCTTCTTATAGTAGTGTTGGGATTTTAGCTACATTATTATTTGTCTTGTTGCGAATTATTCAAGGAGCTGCAATTGGTGGAGAGATTCCTAGCGCGGTTGTCTTTGTAAAGGAGACCTTAGTTAAAAAAGGAGGTCTTGCATGTGGTATTATATTTTGCTTTATTAATTTTGGGATATTTTTTGCCGAAATAACAAAAGTCATTACGACTTACTTGTTTACTGATACATATGCTTGGCGTGTTGCTTTTATGCTTGGTGGTATTGCTGCTATTATTAGTTATTTTTTTAGAAAAGAAATACATGAAACTGAAACATTTTTAAATAAAAAAACTGAATATAAAATTCCATTAGTAAGTTTGTTTCAAACTGAAAAACTAGCAATGCTTAAAGCTATCGCAGCTATCTCAATATTTGCTATGGTTGTTGGATTTTTCTCACTTTATTTACCAACTTACTTTAAGCTAAATCACATACAAAACACCTCTAGCTTAATACTTCTAAACTTATTTGTTTTTTCTGTGATTTCAATTCCAGCAGGATATCTTGCAGATAAGTTTGGCGCATTTAAAATACTCCTTATTGGAGGAGTTGGATTATTAATCTTTGGTAGTATTTTTTACTATGCTATTGTTACAAACTCAAGCTATCTACTCGTAGCTATGTTAATAAATAATATCTTTATGGGTCTAGTGGTTGGAGTAAGTGCAAATTATGCAAGTACACTCTTTACTCCTGGTGTTCGCGCTAGTGGTTTAGGTTTTGGTTATAATATTAGCTTTGCTGTTTTTAATGGAGCTTTTTTAGCTGTAGCAAGTTTTGGTGTTGCTGAAGGAGTTATGCTAACACCACTATATTTAATATTTGCTGTGATAATTATTTCTCTACTTATTTTAATTTTTACTAAAAAATCGTGCCAAAACATTTCTATATAGATCTACTATCTATGTGTTAGAATTTAACTATTAGCTTCAAATGAATATAGAATATGGATAATTTTCTATCTGGATTAATATATATATTAGAAGCGAACTCTATTTTATTTATTTGTCAAATTTTCACTATATTTATTGTTCTGAAGCTCATCGTTGATAAAAAATCAGCATCTAATATTATAGCTTGGCTTTTGGCTATATTATTTGTACCTTATGTAGCAATTCCCTTTTTCTTTATATTTCAGCGTAAAGGTAAGCGTAGATTTTGGCAGAAGAAAACTATGAGTATTAATGGCTCATCATATTTTGATGAAATCCACTTTAAGAGTAGTTATTCTAAAGACTTACCAATAAATGTCATCAAGACTTTCTTAAATTTTAAGCTCCCAACACTTTCCATATATAACTCTTTTGAAATATATACTGATGGTGTTCAATCTTTTGAAGCATTTATCCAAGCAATTAATTCTGCAACAAAAAGTATATATATTCAAACATATATATTTAAGAATGATACAACCTCAAAGTTAGTATTAAATGCTTTAGAGAAAAAAGCATCTCAAGGTGTTGAAATTAAAGTTTTAATAGACTCTCTTGGATCGTTATATGTATATTTGCATAACAAAAGAATATTTCGAAACCTACGTGCTTTAGGGGCTGAAGTAGCATTCTTTATGCCAATACTTACAAATCCTTTACGAAATTATATTAACTATAGAAATCATCGTAAGATTTTTATCTTTGATAATCGTTTAGCTATGAGTGGCGGTATTAATATCGGTGATGAATATATGTCTCCTATGTATCATGATGGTATGTGGTGTGACTTATTATTTAGTCTTCAAGGTGAATCAATATTACATTTTTTAAAGATCTTTTATTCAGATTGGAATTTTGCAACTAATCAGGAACTTGATTATGTATTAAAGAACGATGTTAATGAAAAATGTTTCACTCAGGTAGTTCCATCAGGACCTGATAGACATAAAAATGAACTATATGCTGGGCTTATTACAGCGATTAACTCTGCCCAAGAAAAGCTTTGGATCATAACACCATATCTAATACCCTCTTTAGACTTGCTACAAGCAATAACTCTTGCAAAATATCGTGGAGTTGATGTAAAAGTAATTACTCCTAAGCATTCAGATCATAAAATAATTAATCGAGCAAGATCTAGCTATATTAGGGACTTATTAGCTCATAATGTACAGGTACATTTCACAGAGAAAATGATCCATGCTAAGGCTATACTTGTAGATTCAAATATCGCGATACTCGGTTCTATAAACCTTGATAATAGAAGTTTATTTTTAAACTATGAAATAGCTACTTTTATATACACCCCTAATGAAGTAAAAAAACTTTACTTATGGGCTGAAAATATACTTAAAAATGCCAGCCAAAATTCGTCGCATTTACCAACTAAACGCAGCAGTTTAATAATTGAGAGTATTATGAAGATTCTTACACCTTTAATGTGATTTAAATACTAAGCTATCTAGAATATTCACACTATGTTAGAATTTGTAGAATAGTTGTTACTTCAATAACATTTGATAAATGGAAAATTTCTTTTTAAATCTACTATATGTAATAGAAGCAAATATCATCTTATTTGTTTGTCAAGCTTTGACAAGCTTAGTTGTGCTAAAGCTTATTGTTGATAAGAAATCAGCATCAAATATTCTAGCTTGGCTTTTGGCAATATTGTTTATTCCTTACGTTGCTATTCCTTTCTTTTTTATATTTCAACGTAAAGATAAACGTAGCTTTTGGCAAAAAGAAACTATGGATATTAGCCAACCTGCCATACAGGAAGTATGCTTAGCTAAAGAGCATAAATGTCAAAACTTACCTATGGATATTATTAATGTTTTTTCTAGTATGTATTTGCCAACCTTAACAGGAAAAAACTCTTTTGAGATATATACTGATGGCGTTAAATCTTTCCAAGCATTTATAGAGGCTATCAATTCAGCAGAAAAAAATATCTATATCCAGACTTATGTTTTTAAAAATGATACAACATCTAAACTAGTAATAAGTGCTTTAGAAAAAAAAGCTAGTGAAGGTGTTGAAGTAAAGATGATGATAGATTCTCTTGGCTCATTCTATGTTTATCGTCATAATAAAAAGATATTTAAAAATTTACGAAAGTTAGGTGCTGAAGTTGTCTTTTTTATGCCAGTTTTAGCAAATCCTTTACGTAATTATATTAACTATAGAAATCATAGAAAAATATACATTTTTGATAATAAAACTGCTTTTAGTGGTGGCATGAATATTGGTGATGAATATATGTCACCTATAGAACATGACGGAATGTGGGATGATTTACTATTTAAAATTCAAGGTGAATCATTACTATATTTTTTGAAAGTCTTCTGCTCAGATTGGCATTTTGCTACAAATCAAGAGTTAGATTTTAAAGTAAATGCAGATACCTCTCACGATGGTTTTGTACAAGTAATTCCATCAGGACCTGATTTACAAGAAGATCAGTTATATTCTGGTTTAATTACTGCTATTAATTCTGCTAAAGATAAACTATGGATTATAACACCTTATTTAATCCCTTCTGCTGAGCTATATCACTCTATAGTTTTAGCTAAAAAAAGAGGTGTTGAAGTAAAGATTATAACTCCAAAACAATCTAATCATAAAATAGTAGATAGAGCTAGAGCTAGCTACATTCGAGACTTCTTAAAATATAATATAAATATCCACTTTACAAAGAATATGGTACATGCAAAAGCAGTCTTAATTGATGATAATCTTGCGATGTTAGGCTCAGTAAATTTAGATAATCGTAGTTTATTCTTAAATTATGAAATCGCAACTTTTGTTTATACTGAAGACCATCTTAAAGAGTTATATGACTGGGCTAATAGAATTTTAGCAGACTCTACTAAAGATATAAACCATTTGACAACAAAGCGAAGTAGCCTATTAATAGAGAGTTTAATGAAAATTTTGACTCCATTAATGTAATTAAAATTTTTAATTTGCTATATAATAATCATTAACCAACGTAGATAGTTTTGGAGATATTAATGTCTGTAAAGAATAAAGTTACACTAATAACAGGAGCAGCCTCTGGCTTAGGCTTAGGTATGGCAACAGAATTTGCAAAACAAGGTGCAAAAGTTGTAATAGCTGACTTAGATTTAGCTAAATCACAAGAAGTAGCTAAAGACTTATCATTTAAATATGATGTGGAAACTTTAGCAGTACAAATGGATGTCACAGATGAAGACCAAGTAAATGCTGGTGTTGATAGCACTGTAGAAAAATTTGGACGTATTGATACTGTGATTAATAACGCGGGTATTCAAATAATTTCACCTATAGTGGATTTCAAAATTTCTGCATGGAAAAAACTATTTGATATACATATGACTGGTACCTTGCTTGTAACTCAAGCTGCGATGCGCCATATGATAGAGCTTCAAACTGGTGGTAGAGTTATTGTAGTAGGATCTGTTCACTCTGTTCTTGCATCAAAAAATAAAGCCGCATATGTAGCAGCAAAACATGCTCAAGTTGGTTTTGTAAGAGCTTTAGCTAAAGAAGGAGCTGAACATAATATCTCATCAAATTTAATTGGTCCTGGTTTTGTACTAACTCCGCTTGTAGAAAAACAAATTCCAGAGCAAGCAAAAGAGCTAAATATTTCTGAAGAAGAAGTTGTAAAAAATATTATGCTTGGGGGCACTGTAGATGGTGAGTTTACAACAGTTCAAGATATTGCTGATACTGCTATATTCTTGGCTGGATTTAAAACAAATGCTTTAACTGGACAAAAATTTTTAGTTAGTCATGGCTGGGGAATGTAAACAAAATTAAACTTATCTATGCTATATTAGTTTTATATTTATATTATTAAAGATAGTATATGTCTTCTCTTATAAGAAAAAAACTTGGTCAATTAATTATGATGGATTTTCGCTACTGGGGCGAAGATCATAATAATAAGCCTCTTGCTTTTACAAAAACAAATCAAATAGTGAATAACCTTTTTAAAGACTATAATTTAAGTGGTTTTATTCTTTTTAAAGAAAACATTGAAACTAATGAGCAAACTATTTCTCTTTTAAGAGATATTCAATCAAATATAACCACCCCACTCTTTTTTGCAACAGATCAAGAAGGAGGTAGAGTTAATCGTATTAAACAAGGTACAAGTGGCTGCGGCAATATGGCTCTTGCTGCTACAAGTAAACCAGAAAATGCTTATACTATGGCAAAACTTATCGGTGATGAGTTATATAGTTTAGGAATAAATACAAACTTTGCCCCTGTAATTGATGTTAACTCAAATAAGAATAATCCTATTATTGGAGTTAGAGCATATGCAGATAATCCAGAAACAGTTATAGAATATGCAAAATCTACTATGGATGGTTATCATGATGCTAGTATTATCGACTGTGTTAAACATTTTCCTGGCCATGGTGATACATCTTCAGATAGTCATTTAGGTAGTGTCAGTGTAAATAAGAGTTTAGATGACTTGGAAAAAACTGAATTATTACCCTTTCAGAAGTTAGTTAATAAATACAGTATGGTTATGTCAGCACATATTAGTATGCCCGCTTTAGATGATACAACACATAGATCAGTCTCAACAGGTCAAGAGATTGGTATACCAGCTACCCTCTCTCACAATATTATTACAGAATTCTTAAAAGAAAAAATAAGTTTTAAAGGATTAGTTGTATCAGATGCTATGGATATGAAAGCTATTGCTACTCATTTTGGTTCTATAGAAGCTACTAAATTAGCAATATTAGCTGGAATTGATATAGTACTAATGCCAGTAAGAGTTTGGTCAGAAAACGATACTTATATGCTTGAAGAGCTTTTTATATCTCTTGAAAGTGAGTATATAAAAAACACAAAGTTTGCTTTAGCTGTTGATGATGCTTATAACAAAGTTTTAGAATTTAAGCAAAAGCATAATTTGAATAATTCATATATCTATAAACTTTCTAAAGATGAGCAAATTAAAAAAGCAAACCTAGTAGTTAATTCTAAAGAACATCAAAAGATTTCTTTGAATATTGCTAAACAAAGTACTAATATAGTTAAAAACTCAGGATTAATTCCATATCAATTAAAAAATAATCAAAATATCTTGATTGTAGATTCTGATAAGCAAAGATTGAGCGAATTTGATAAAATTTTGACAAAGATATGTTTTAATCAAGGTTTTAATATTAGTATTAAAGCCAAACATATAGATGATAATCTTGAAGCAAATATACAGAGCTGTGACCTAACTCTTTTAATATCTGAAAGTTTAAAAAAACATAGCCAAAGGTATTCAACTCTGACATCTATAGCTCCTAATAAAGTTATAAATATAGCTGCTTTAACCCCTTATGATATTGATTATATTGATAATGTGAAAAATTATGTTTGTATATATGGAGCTACTTCTGTAGATCAAACTAACTATACAGTTACTTCCTTAAAAATAAATATACAGGCTGCTTTAGAAAATATTTTTTGTAGTTCATTTTAGAAAGTTTTTGGTCCAAAAAACTCAAAATGGATATTTTCATCTTTTACTTCATTTTTTAATAGGCCTTGCTGAATAGAGTACATAAAGTCTGAAGGGCCACAAAAGAAATACTGAGCACTTTTAGCTTCACTTTCTAATTGTTTATTTACAATATTTAAATTAATTAAGCCTAGCTTAGCTTCATCATTTTCAACAGTTTCATAAAAGAAAATTGTTTCTAAGCGAGGATTTTCTTTTGTTAATTTCTTTAATAGGTCTGCAAATGGATGTTCTAATTTATTTTTTTTACCACAAACAAAAATTATTTTTCTAGTATTGTTTGTTTTTAACTCAGATAAAAGCATACTTATAAGAGGAGTTATACCAATACCTGCAGATATAAAAACTAAAGGGGAATCTGACTTTTGTTCAAGATCTAAAAAAAACTCACCATATGGTGGTGCAATTTCAATCTTGTCACCTTCTTTAATATTGTCACATAGATAATGAGATACAGTGCCTAAATTCTCTCTTTTTACTGTTATTCTTAGATAGTCTTCATTAGTAGCAGATGAAATACTATAATTTCTTATAATTTTATTACCCTTATATAAAAACCTCACCCCAACATATTGTCCTGGCTTAAAGTTAAATTTATCAAAAGAATCATTTTTTAAGTAAAAAGAATATGAGTTTGAGCTTTCTTTTTCTTTTTTTATAACATCAAAGCTTTTAAACCAAGTCCATCCGTCTTTATTTTTTTCTTGATAGATAGTTTGCTCACGATCAATCAATATCCCTGCCAATACTTGATAAGCTTCACTCCAAGCAATAATAATATCATCATTATCTGTTAAGTTTAGCAATTCTTTAAGAGATGCTATTAGGTTAGTACCAACTATAGGATAATGCTCCGGTTTTATCTGAAATGAAGCATGTTTCTGAGCTATTACTTCAATAGCTTGACCAAGAGCATCTAAGTTATCAATATTTCTAGCATAAGCCAAAATAGCAGCTGCTAATGCTTTAGGCTGTTCAGAGTTTTCTTGATGAGACATATTAAAAAATTGTTTGACTTCTGGGTTATGTTCAAACATTCTATTATAGAAGTGTTTTGTTAGCGCTAAACCATTTTCCTCTAATACTGGAATGGTTGCTTTTATGGTATCTATATTTTTTTGACTTAACATATAATTAACCGTGATTAATCTTAAAATATAATATGCATTATAGATGCATATTATATTTGATGCAAATTTATTTTATACTTTGTTAAAATATTTTTAAAAATTTATTATATGAACCTAACGTCATTCACTGACTACTCACTGAGGATTCTAATAATCTTGGGATCAAACCCATCTCAAAAATACAAAACAAAAGACTTAGTAAACATTTTAGATATTAAATTAAATCATGCTACAAAGGTTATAAACAATTTATCAAAGTTGAATTATATAAAGTCATATAAGGGAAGATTTGGAGGAATATCAATATCTCCAAGTATTTATGATATTAAACTATCTGAGATTATTAAACAATTAGAACCAATAAATATAGTTGAATGTTTTAATAAAGATAAATCTTTAACATGTCCTTTAGTACAACATTGCAAACTCAAAGCTATATTAAGTCAAGCAACTAACGATTTTATTCAAAGATTAGGTAATTATACTTTTTCAGATATCTGTACAATTACAGATGATACAGAAGTACTATCTTAGTTTGTATTATCATAAAAGAAAGTTTTTGCTAGATCAATAGTTTTTTGGATATCTTCATCACTATGTACTATAGAAATAAATCCAGCTTCATATGCTGATGGTGCTAAATATACACCATTATCTAGCATATGTGCAAAAAACTTATTAAACATATCTAAATTTGTCTTGCCTAAGTCTACAAAAGTATTAACCTCTACTTTTTCACTACAGAAGAATAACCCAAACATTCCCCCTAAGCATTTAGCATGAAAGTTAAAATCATATAATTTTGCTGCTTCATTTAAACCATCTACTAATTTCTGAGCCTTTGATTCAAGCTCATTATAAAACCCATCTTGAGATATTTTTTCTAAAGTCTTGATTCCTGCTACCATTGCAAGAGGATTTCCTGATAAGGTTCCTGCTTGATAAACAGATCCAGCTGGAGAGATCATTTGCATGATATCTTTACGCCCACCAAAAGCCCCTACTGGCATACCTCCACCAATAATCTTACCTAAAGTTGTAATATCAGGCTTAACATTGTAAATGCTTTGTGCTCCACCTAATGCTACTCTAAATCCAGTCATTACCTCATCAAAGATAAGTAAAGCGTCATTTTCATCACATAGTTCTCTAAGCTTAGCTAAGAAATCATCTTTAGGAAAGATCATATTCATATTACCAGCTATAGGCTCAACGATAATACAAGCTATTTCATTTTTATATTTCTCAAAAAGTGCTTTAATAGAGTCAATATCATTAAAGCTTGCTACTAAAGTATCTTTGACAACATCTTCCGGGACACCAGGAGAATTTGGTTGCCCTAGTGATAGAGCTCCAGATCCGGCAGCTACAAGAAACTCATCTGCATGGCCATGATAGCAGCCTTCAAACTTAATTATCTTATTTCTATTAGTATATGCCCTAGCAAGTCTAATAGCACTCATAGTAGCTTCTGTACCTGAGTTTACAAAACGAACCTGCTCAATATTAGGCATAATTTCAGTTATCTTTTTAGCTAACTCTATCTCTTGTTTACATGGCGCACCATAGCTTAGGCCATTCTCTAACTGGCTTTGCATTGCTTCTAAGACATCTTGATCACCATGGCCTAGAATCATTGGCCCCCAAGATCCTATATAGTCTATATATTTATGCCAATCTACATCATAGAGATAAGCGCCTTTTGCTGACTTAATAAACCTTGGGTGATCTTGCCCTACACTTTTAAAAGCTCGTACTGGAGAGTTTACTCCTCCTGGAATATACTTTTGAGCTTGCTTAAATAAATTTTCTGATTCTTGTGTTTTATTGTCCATTTTTTATCCTAATATAACCTCAGTTCGGAATTAAAAGCATTGTAAATTAAGGGTTTAGTAGTGTTTTTAGGTTAAAATAAGCGAA
>NZ_JBGCTX010000036.1:0-25269 GCF_041102755.1 Francisella sp. 19X1-34 | reverse complement strand
ATTCTGTAAATCCCTTATTGTTATATTTAAAATATATAACCTAATTAAAATTTACACAATTATCTGTAAAGACCCAATTGGCAGGATAGATCATATATTATAGCAGAAGAGTTTTGTTTTAAATAAGACATATAGGGATATTTCCTTTCAACCATTCCTAGATTGTACGTATATTATTGAATTTATATGATAACTTAAAGAAAACTCATCTCTTCTGATTTTAACTTCAATAGCTTCTTTATAAAATGATGAGAATGAGAAATAAAATAATATAAATATAAACAGGTTTATGGATAGCTTTACTATTACCATATTCTTTATGAAGATATTTCCATTGTGCACCAGTTTTTAGAATATAAAAGATTGCTTCTATAAATTTTCTAAGCTTTGCTGTATCTTTTGTATCTAAGCCTTTTTGATTTCTAAGAAAAGTTAAAATTGTTGACCAATTTGATTCTGATATATAATATTCCATAAATGTTAAGTGTGTTATTTGTTTCGCAAAACCATTTAAATACACTTAACATCTTTTTGCAAAAATTTTGTTCATGGAACCTAACTTATCTTTTTTAACAAATTCTCAACAAATTCGATTCTTTGCTCAGCAGTTTTAGTTGTTTTTGTAATTAATAAATCTTGCTCTTTTGTAAGTCTAAAGTCAGCAGGCTGGGATTGTATTAGTTTGATTATTTTCTGAGGTTCAAACTTTGTTGTATCAGAGAAGTTAATTTTTCCTGAAGTAGTAAATATTTTAATTTGACCGATTCCTAATGCAATTGCATCTATTTTTATATGTGCAACTTTTAGAAGATACATAACTTCTACTGGCAGCCTACCAAAGCGATCTATAAGTTCAATTTTAATATTTACTAAATCTTTATGATTAGCTTTTGAGATACGTTTATAAATATTTAATCGTGTATTTACATCATGGATATAGTAATCAGGAATTAGAGTAGGGATATTAAGCTCAACTTCACAAACTGTTGAGTTAATCACTTCTTCAATATTTAGTTCTTTGCCAGCTTTTAGATTAGCTATTGTCTTATCTAAAAGATCCATATAAAGATTTAAACCAATACCATCAATATTACCACTTTGTTCTTTGCCTAATATTTCTCCAGCACCACGAATCTCTAAATCATGATTAGCTAATGTAAAGCCACCACCTAAGGATTCTGTGCTACTGATAGCTTCTAATCTTTTAATAGCATCTTTAGTTATGCTAGCTTCACTAGGGATAAGCATATAAGCATAAGCCTGATGATGAGCTCTACCGACTCTGCCTCTAAGCTGGTGAAGTTGTGCAAGGCCTAGATTATTGGCATCTTCTATAATCAAAGTATTGGCATTTGGTATATCAATACCAGTCTCAATAATTGTAGTACAAAGTAGTATGTGATATTTATTATGCTTAAAATCAAACATAATTTTTTGGATCTCTTTTTCACTCATTTGACCATGAGCTATGGCTATTCTTAGACGAGGGAATAACTCCTGGAGAATCTCTTTTTTCTTTTGAATAGTTTCTACTTTGTTATATAAGTAAAATATCTGTCCGCCACGAATAGTTTCTCGACTTACTGCTTCACGGATAATATTGTTATCATATTCTTTAACAAAGGTCTTCACAGATAGTCGCTTAGCAGGAGCAGAAGCTATAATCGATAAGTCTCTTAAAGCAGAAAAAGCCATACTTAAACTACGTGGTATTGGCGTGGCGGACATTGTTAAAATATCAATCTCAGCTTTTAATGATTTTAGCTTTTCTTTTTGTGCAACACCAAAGCGATGTTCTTCATCAATAATCAATAAACCTAAATTCTTAAAATCTATCTTTGATGATATTAATTTATGCGTTCCAATAATTATATCGACAGTACCTTTTTTAAGACTTTCAAAAAGCTGTTCTTGTGCTTTGGGTGTTTTTGAACGAGTTATGACTTCAATATTTACTGCAGTGTTAGCAAATCTATCTCTAAAGCTATTATAATGCTGCTGAGCTAAGATTGTTGTAGGTACTAATATTGCTACTTGTTTTTGATTTTGTGTAGCTAAAAAAGCTGCTCGCATTGCAATCTCAGTTTTACCAAAGCCAACATCACCACAAATTAGTCTGTCCATAGGTTTTGCTGAAATCATATCTTTGAATACATCATTGATTGCTAAAATTTGGTCAGGAGTTTCCTCATAAGGGAAATCAGCACAAAATCTTAGATAATCTTCTTCAACTAGAGAATTACTAAAACCCTGACGCATTTCTCTTTTGGCATAGATTTCAAGAAGATTTGCTGCGACATCAATAATCTTTTTGATAGTCTTTTCTTTTTGTTTTCTCCATTTGTCTGAACCAAGTTTATTTAGAGCAATTTTTTCAGTTAGAGATGAGTTATAGATTGAGATTAGATTTAGCGAGGTTATCGGCACATATATTTTGGCATCATTTGCATATAAAAGTAAGATGAATTCATCTTTCTTGCCATTAAGTTCAATACTTTCTAAGCCTTCATAACGACCAATACCATGATCAATATGCACAACATGCATACCAGGTTTTAGGTCAGTTAGGTCTTTTAAATCAACAGTAGGGTGATGATCATGCTCAGAAATCTTAACAGTGTTTTGAATATGCTCTGGAAATAAATCTGCTTCTGTAATTAAGGCAATTTGATTATCTATAATTACACCTTCTTGGAAAGGTGAAACTATTAAGCAAAACTTATCATCAATTGTAAGAGCATCATCAAAACTTTTGGCAATTTTAATATTTAGCTGTAGTTTATTTAAATGTTCTAGAAGAACTTCAGCACGGCCATTTGAATCAGTAGAGAAAATAACTTTTTTAAATTTAGATTTATCTAATAGTTGTTGTAGGTCTCTAAATGGATTTGCAAGCTTGTAGTTTGCCGATATTTTATCTAAATGATTTACTTTTAGTATTTTTGATTTAGATTTTGTTTGTTGAAACCATTTTATAGTTGGAAACTTTTCATAAATAGTCTTTATTTCTTTTTGAGAATAATAAAGCTCCTGGTAGTGTAGTATTGGTCTATCAATATCGTGCTTAAGTTCATCATATCTAAATTTAACTTCTTCTATAAAAGCTTCTATAGAGTTACTGATATTATCGATTAAATGAACATTAGCAGATTCTGGTAAATAATCAAAAATACTTGCAAGCTCTTGATAAAACAATGGTAGATAAAACTCTATACCATTAAAGTATTCATTATTTTCTATATATGTTGCAATGGTTGAGTTTAGAGAACCTTCACCACAGAATAACTTAAGTTTCTCTAGTGCTAAATCAGTATTTTGACTATCATAAATTAACTCATGTGAAGGCATTATATTAATTGATTTTATCTCTTTACCAGAGCGTTGAGTTTCTGTGTCAAGTTCTTTGATAGAGTCAATTTCATCATCAAATAAATCTATTCTATAAGCTATTTTTGATCCAACTGGAAATATATCGATAATACTACCTCGAATACTAAAATCACCTTTTTCAAATACATTGTTTACCAGAGTATATCCAGTTTCAGCTAGGAGCATTTTTTGCTTAGTTATATCTAATATTTGACCAGTTTTAAGTATTAGGCTATGCTCTTTTATAAACTTTGCTGGAGCTAACTTGCGTAAAGTATTTGAAATACTTGTAACAACAAGAGTATTTTTAGAGTTCTGTGTAAGCCTATGTAGAATCTCTTGGCGTCTAGATATAATATCTATAGCTGCTGAGAATCTATCATAAGGA
This sequence comes from Francisella sp. 19X1-34, assembly GCF_041102755.1. Taxonomy (NCBI): domain Bacteria; kingdom Pseudomonadati; phylum Pseudomonadota; class Gammaproteobacteria; order Thiotrichales; family Francisellaceae; genus Francisella; species Francisella sp. 19X1-34. Next base: position 21,512 of record NZ_JBGCTX010000036.1, on the reverse strand, counting down.
AGTATTTCTAGATTAGGGAAATATAAGACTTCAATCTTTGAATCTTTATTTAAATATTTTAGTTCATCATATATTTTATGTCCTTGTTGAGAATCTTCAGCAATTAAAAGATTAAATTCACTATTTTGTTTTAGGTACTCATTAAATAAAATACTAAAAGATGATCCATAAGCATTAGATACAATAGTATCTTTTGTAGATATTAGATTGTTGAGCATTAGAAAATATTAGATTAGAAAATTATAAGATAAATGATAATATAAATTAGTCTCTATCGCCAGCAACAGCACCAAAGATTTGCAATAGAGTTATAAAGATATTAAATAATGAAACATATATATTTACTGTAGCTAGTATATAGTTAGTTTCTTCACCTCTAACAATAGCATTTGTTTGCCATAAGATAAATCCACCAGAGATAAAAGCAAATACTATTGAAATTACAAAACCTAAAGCAGGTATCTGTAAGAAAATATTTAGTACTAAAGCAACAATAGCAACAATAGCACCTATAGCACAGAATGAACCAACTCTATTAAAGTTTCTAGCTGGACTCATAGATATAGCAGATAAGCCTAAAAATATAAGACCAGTAGTACCAAATGCCATCATTATTAGTTCAGCACCATTTTTAAACTGATGGATATATAGGTTTAATATTGGGCCTAAAGAGTATCCTAATAACCCTGTTAGTGCAAAAGTTAAAACAATACCCCAATGTGAGTTTTTTGTAGCATTAATACCAAATAATAAACCAATATAAACTACCAACATTAGAATAGGATTCATAATAGCAGCACCAGTATTCATAGCTATAAATGCTGTAAGAGCACTAAATAGTAGTGTCAACGATAATAGTAAATATGTGTTTCTAAGAACTTTATTAGCTCTTAGCGCAGACTCTTGTGATAGAGAGTCTATTACACGAGTGTTATTTTCAAAGTTATTCATTTTTTCTCCTTTTAACTAGTCTTATATAGTGTAAATAAAGTATTAACTCGCCATGGATTATACCATAAATCTATAATCTTAAATATGGAGTCTAAAAAGAATTTTTCAAGTAGTTTACTTTAAATACTAATATAAAGATCATATAAGAATGATACAAATATTAATGATGAGAATATCAGATAGAGCAGAGTTGTTGTGACTGCTTCGTTTTTACCGCCAGCTAATATTTTACCAAGCGAGAAATAGATAGGTACTATTAGAACATTTAATACTAAAGCTAAAAGTGTTGCAAATATTAACATTAGATTATTAACTAATCTATCGCCAGCAAAAACACCTACTGTAATCATAAATACTCTAATAATTTCTATATATAGCATATACTTAATCAAACGAGTATTAATAATAGATTCTATTTTTAGCGTTATAAGGTTAAATCTCCAACTAGCATATATTAGCAAACACATAAGATAACCAGCTATTAGAAATAGAAAAGTACTAATTGAAGAGTTTAAATATGCAGGGTTTATAGAGTTTATAGAGTTCTCATATTTTAAGAAATTAAGATAAATGACCTTATTTACAATTATTAAGGCTAAACTAAAGTAGATATATTTTAGAAGATTTATACCATTTTCTTTATTGTTAGAAACTGTCAGAACATGTAAGTATATTAACGATACAGGTAGGATAATTAGATTAAAACTACTAAAAACCTTAAGGTGTAAAAAAAGATAAAAGAGTATAAGTGAAAAGATAAAAAATATCGTAAGAACACCATAAAAGCTAATATTGACTCTTTCAGTTTGGTTTGTCAAAGAAGTATTTAGTCGATAACTATTTTTTAGAAAAAATATTAATAAGAATATAATTACTATTAGATAGAATATTTTAAAATAGAAAAGGCTCTTGAAAATCATAAAGTACACTGCAGTACCAACGGCAATACCTAGCAAGGCTCCTGAATATACACCAATAAATCCATATAAACGACGTAAATCAGTTTTTAAATAAAAGGCACTTAAGTTGAAAATCAAATTTACTAAAACAGTTGCTATTCCGATCCATAAGGCAGCGCAGCTAAAAAGTATCATATTATGCACAAATGATAATGCAACAGCAATTATTGTAAATTGCAAACCATGAACTATTGATTTAGTTGAACCGAAAAAATAGTTACTAATACAGCCAAAAATTCCAGCAAAGAATATTACAAAAAGATGATCGTCACGATTATAAAAAAAGTCAATTTTACCATATTGACTCAGAACTGTTATAGATGGAGCTATAGCTAGGCATAAACAAAAAACCATAAAAGTAATGATATGTATACCACTAGGCTGTTTAAAATGAATATTTACTTTTGAAAGGCTTATGTTTTTTTTCATATTTATTTAAGTAATAATTCTTGTAGTTTTATCAAGTACTCATTCTCATTAGGAAGAGTATTATATTTTTGAGATTTCCACATCTCTTCAGCTAAATAGTCTATCATAAGATGATGAACTTTATGCTCATCATTATTATATTTATTTACTAGTTTATAGTAAGTTTCATTTATGCCAAATGGGCGATTAGTCTGAACTTGCTCTATTATAGCTAAATGTAAACTTATATGTAAGAAAGGGTTTATTTGTCCCATTTCTGGAGAATAGTCTTTATCAACATTATCAAAAACAATTTCTTTGTGATACTCTGGGTGCAGCTCTATGATTCTAGCTATTTGCTCTTCAATGGCAGTTAATGATTGCTTGTTTTGGAACTTATCCCAGCTATCGATAAAAAGTTTACGTAGTTGAATTCTATCTTGAGAAAAAATCATATGTATTTTTCCTTATCTTTAAATTCACAGTAATCATATATAATACAGTTTCGACATTTTGGTCTTTGCGCAGTACAGATATATCTACCATGTAAGATTATCCAATGATGAGCATCTTGAAGATACTCTTTAGGTATCACGCGAAGAAGTTTTTTCTCAACTTCATTAACGTTTTTACCTTTAGCAAGAGGTATACGATTTGCCAATCTAAAAATATGAGTATCAACTGCCATAGTAGGTCTACCAAAAGCAGTATTTAAAACTACATTAGCAGTTTTTCTTCCTACACCAGCTAGAGAAATTAGATCATCAAAATTATCTGGTACTTGGCTATCAAATTTCTCAATAAGATCCTTACATGTAGCTATGACATTCTTAGCTTTGGTTTTATAAAGTCCAATTGATTTTATATATTCAGCTAGTTTTTGCTCACCTAATGCATATATTTGCTCGGGAGTATTAGCAATTTTATATAGAACTTCAGTCGCTTTGTTGACACTAACATCTGTAGCTTGAGCAGATAAGATTACAGCTATTAAAAGCTCAAAATTACTCGTGTATTCAAGCTCTGTAGTTGGGTTAGGATCATTTTGTTTCCAAGTTTCAAAAATTTGAATTCTTTTTTGTTTATTCATCTAGGTTAGATTTTTTCTTTTTATTTCTAAATTTCGCTAATGAAGCAGCTATATAGGCTTTTTTATCCATTTCTTGAGCTGTGGCAATATTTTTATAAACATCTCTTTGTTTAGATTTTGATTGTTCAACTCGTTGTTTATGAAAATTATATCTGTCACGATAATAGTCTTTTTGAGCTTCATACTCATTCTTAGATAGATTTATGGGCTGTCTTTCTTGCGCAATATCAACTAGAGATATACAATCCATTGGACATGGTTCAATACAGAGCTCACAACCTGTGCACTCTGGTTCAATAATTGTGTGCATTAGTTTTTTAGCACCGGATATTGCATCAACAGGACATGCCTGTAAACATTTTTCACAGCCAATACACATTGATTCATCAATTTTTGCAACAGCTCGAGGCTTCTCCTGACCTAGTGAACTATCTAGTGGAATCTCAGGTTTATTTAATAGTTTTGATAATTCTTTAAGTGTTTTTTGTCCACCTGTAATGCATTTATTGTGTTTTTCACCATTCGTTATAGCTTTTGCATAACTGTAACAATCTTCGTAAGTACATTTTTGGCATTGAGTTTGAGGCAATACTTTATCAATTGAATTTACTGATGTAATCATATTAATATAATTCTATGTTTGTTTTGTTTTCGATATTTTTTATATAATTAGTTATATTGTTAGGTATTTCAATTAGTCCTTTAGCCATTGTTAGAATAAAGAATATTGGAAATATATTGATATCATCCCAAGAGAAGCTCTCGCCATTAATAAAAGGTTTTTTTATAAAAGGATCAATTTTTTCTAATAGTTCATTTATGGATTTAATTGAATCATAAGGAGGGTTTTTTAGGAGAGTATCCATATCACCAATATATTGAGACTTTTTATTTATAAAATAGTCTTTAGCACTTTGTGTAGGAAAGTCACATTCATTAGCTGGGTGATGAGGTATACGAGGGTACACAACTCTACGATAATGAGGAGCTAGCTCAGAAATATATTCTTTAACAATATTATCTATAGTTGATGTAGCTATTTCAAAATTTTGTAATTTAGCAATGTAGTTACATATTTCATCACTTTCTTTAATAAAGCTACCATCATCTTTTTCTAAAAAAGGTACTTGTTTAGATCCAATTCTATCTATATGAGATTTTTCATCATCATTTGCTAGGAAAATCATTTCATAATCTAGTTTACTTAAGTCAGCTACTAGTCTTACCTTTATACAAAAAGGACAATGATGATAGAGATATATTTTCATAGTTATTTGTATAGTTTTTATAGTTTGACTAATTATATCATTTATTGAGATTAGATAAACAGAACAATGAGAAGTTAAAAAATAACAGATTTGTTAATTTATGTTTTATTTCTTTATAAAAAAAGATTAATATAAAATTTATTGTTAAAAGGAATCATAATGTTTAAAGATCTAAAATCTAAGCAAAGCTTTACTATTGCGGCTATTACATTCTGGGGACAGTTTGCAAGTTATAGCCTTTTATCTATATTAATCTTATATCTAACCAAATCAACAGCTCACTATGGTTTAGGTTTTTCAGAGCATCGGGCTTACTCATTTCAAGGGGTTAGCCAAGCTATGGGATATGCTATATTAATGATAGGAGGATATGTAGCAGATAGATATCTAGGGTTAAGAAGAGCTATTTTAGTAGGTAGCTTACTTATGGCCTTTAGTTATTTACTTATTTTCATAAGTGGATTTTTTGTTCAATATACAAATGAGTTTTTTATATTTTCTTATGCTTTGATTCCAGCAAGTACATCGTTATTTTTAGGTACATCATCTGGGATGGTATCTAAAATATATAGTACAGATTTCAAAGCAGCTAAAGGTGCTATGACTTCATTTTATATTGCTATAAATCTAGGAGGCTTAATAGCATTTACTGTTTCACCAATATTAATAGGTTATGAATATGGAGCTTTAGCAATTTTAGCAATAGTTTTTGTTGGTAAGACCATAGCAGCTCTAAACTTTTATTATCGTTTTAGCATGTATGATGATGTTGTTGATAAGATTGATAAAGAGCCTATGCCAACTAAATCAAAACTTATGGTAATTTCATATTTGGTAGTGGCTTATTTATTAACTCTTATATTTTATCAAATTCCAAATCAAGCTAATGTTATATTAGGCACGATTAGTATTATTTGCTTATTAGCATTCTTAGCAAGAACAGTAATAGGCTTAAAAGCTGAGGTAAGAATTAAACAGGTAATAGGATTATTTTTAATTGTAATTGCTGTAGTATTCTTCGTTGTTTATAATCAGATGAATTCTACTTTGATATTGTTAGCCAAAAATAACTCTAATTTGAACTTATTAGGTTTAACAATAAAACCAGCAAGCTATAATTTAATAAATTCGATTGTAATAATTCTTGGAGGAATGCTTTTAATTAGAATCTATCCTCGTATGCCAAGGTTTTATATACCATATCAATTTGCTGTAGGGGTGTTATTATCAGCAATTTCATTATTAGTTTTATACTATGCTTTTTTAAATACCTCAACAGGTATTATAAATGGTAACTATATTGGGCTTACATATGTTTTACTCTCAATAGCAGAGTTATTTGTAAGTGCTGTTGGTTTAAGTATGATTGGAATATATTGTGATCCTAAAACTATGGGATTTGCCATGGGGGCTTGGTATATAGCAGCATCTTTGTCTAATTCAATAACAGGGTTACTAAATCAAGTTGTTGCTTTACCAAAAGATGGTGTATCAGTTCTTACAAGTGCTAAAATATACCAAAACTATTTTTTAGATATTGGAACTACAATATTAGTAATTGGTATAGTTATCTGCTTTGTAACATTTGCAATGATAAAATATATGAAGGCAAGAAATATAGATTTTGTATAAAGGTTTATATAGCAGTAGGAGATTTGAAAGTTCTTTTAGCTGCTTCTTGATCAAGAAGGTATAAGCCACTATCTTTGACAAGTTTAATCTTATTAATCATATCGCAAACTGTAGCTTCTTCTTCTACTTGCTCATCAACAAACCATTGTAAGAAGTTTTTAGTTGAATGTTCTTTCTCTTCTAAAGCAAGATCCATTAAGTCATAGAATTTCTTTGTAACTTCTATTTCATGCTCAAGAGTTTTTTCAAAGGCATCAAGTAGAGACTTAAACTCATTTTGAGGTGCTGCGATAGCTCTTATATTTATACGGCCATTTTTATCGTTTATAAATCTCATGATTTTTTTTGCATGAAAAACTTCTTCTTCATATTGAGCCATGAACCAGTTAGAGAATCCACCTAATCCTAGATCTTCAGTATATCCTGCCATAGCTAAATAAATATTTGCAGATTCAAGCTCGTAGTTAAGTTGTTCATTTAGTGCATCTAATAATTTTGTTGATAACATAGTTTAATCACTCCTTATTTTAGTATATTCATAGAAGAGTGTAATGATTTTTTCTTAGATGTTCAAATTTATTGCTGAATAATATTTGCTATACAGTATAATATCAAACTAAATATTTATAATTAGTAGTTAATATCTTATAATGTACTAAAAATTATAGTCCCATCAAATATTCTGTAAATGTTATGAAAGAAATATCTAGTATAAAAGTAAAGATTGAAAGTGGTAATAAGTATACAACTGATCATGGTTTTCATGCTGTAAAGGATGGTATCAGGAATAAGAAAGAAAATTCTGTACAGATACGTAAACCAGAGTGGTTAAAAGTACAGCGACAAGATTCAAAAGAGTATCAAAAAGTAAAATCAATTACCAAAAAACATAAATTAGCTACGGTATGTGAAGAGGCGAAGTGTCCTAATATAAATGAGTGTTGGTCTCATGGTACTGCAACAATTATGCTAATGGGAGCTGTATGTACTCGAGCTTGTAAATTCTGCTCTGTTGATACTGGAAACCCTAAGGGATGGCTTGATAAAGATGAACCTAAAAATACAGCAGAAAGTGTTAGGTTGATGAATCTTGAATATGTAGTGCTTACATCTGTAGATAGAGATGATCTAGAAGATGGAGGAGCCGGTCACTATGCTGAGACTATTACGGCTATAAAAAATGTTGATCAGAATATTAAAGTAGAGGCTTTGACACCAGATTTTGCAGGAGTTAAAGAAAATGTTGATAAGATTATCAATACAAAAGTTGATGTGATAGCTCAAAATATTGAAACAGTTGAGCGTTTGACTCATCCTGTACGTGATCCTAGAGCTGGATATAGACAGACACTAGATTTTTTAAAGTATGTTAAAGAAAAATCTCCTAAGGTTTTAACTAAGACTAGCATTATGGTTGGACTTGGTGAAACTGATGAGGAAATCTATAAAACTATGGATGATGCTAGAGAAGTTGGCGTAGATATTATTACTCTTGGACAATATATGCAGCCAACAAGACATCACTTAAGCGTAGAAAGGTTTGTAACTCCGCAACAGTTTGAAGAGTATCGTAAAATTGGTTTAGAAAAAGGTTTCTTAGAGGTAGCATCAGGACCAATGGTTAGATCAAGTTATAGAGCTGATAGGGTTTTCAAAAGAAATAATCTAGATTTGTAAGATCAAAATAAAAAATAAAGGTGAGATAAAATGGCAAAAGTAGCGGTAGTATTATCTGGATGTGGATATCTTGATGGTTCAGAAATATACGAAACTGTCTTGACAATATTAGCTTTAGAAAAAAATGGCTTAGAATGGCAAGGTGTTGCTCTAAATAAAAATCAAAAGCATGTTGTTAATCATTTACATCAGTCAGTTGATAATAAAGCATCTGCTCGAAATATATTAGAAGAGTCCGCTCGTATAACACGAGGAAATGTTATTGATATAGTAGAAGCTGATAGTGATGATTATGATGCGGTGATTTTCCCTGGTGGATTTGGCGCTGCAAAAAATATTATGGATTTTGCTTTTGTTGGTGATGAAAGTTATAAAATGGATGAAGATGTTTTAACTTTTGCTCGAGCGTTTTATCTAGCTGATAAGCCAGCAGGATATATATGTATAGCACCATTAATGATACCTTTGGTATATCCAGAAGGTACAAAGGCTACTGTTGGTACTGATCCAAATACTTCATCAATATTAGAAAAAAAAGGTGCTGAGGCAGTAATCATGGATGCAACAGATATATGTGTTGATGAAAGTTCAAAAGTAGTATCAACGCCTGCTTATATGTGTGCTAAAAATATATTAGAAGCATCACAAGGTATTGAGAAATTAGTAGAAAAAATAGTTAGTTATATTTAAGTATTAAATAAAGGTGTAAAAATGGCAGGTCATAGTAAATGGGCTAATATTAAGCATAAAAAAGCAAAAGAAGATGCAAAAAGAGGTAAGGTCTTTACTAAGTTAATTAGAGAAATCACTGTTGCTGCAAGACTAGGTGGTGGTGATAAGGATGCCAACCCAAGACTTAGAGCAGCAATAGCTACAGCTTTAGCAAATAACATGAGTAAAGATACTATTGAGCGAGCTGTATTAAAAGGTGCTGGTGGTGATGATAGTTCTAATGTTGAAGAAGTACGTTATGAAGGCTATGGCCCAAGTGGTGTAGCTATTATGGTTGATTGTATGACAGATAATCGCAATCGTACAGTTGGAGAAGTACGCCATGCTTTTACAAAAAGTGGTGGTAATCTTGGTACAGATGGCTCAGTTGCATATATGTTTACTAAAAAAGGAATTATATCTTTTGCGCCAGGAGTTGATGAAGATGAGCTTATGGAAGTAGCATTAGAGGTTGGTGCTGAAGATGTAATCACTCATGAGGATGGTAGTATTGATGTAATTACAGATCCTCAAGATTTTTCAGATGTACAAGAAGCCTTAATCGAGAAAGGCTTTAATTCTGAAAGTGCAGAGGTTACTTTTGACGCTGAGACAAAGGCTGATTTAGATGTTGAAACTGCTGAGAAAGTTATAAATCTAATTGATAAGCTAGAAGATCTAGATGATGTACAAAATGTTTATTCTAATGCTAACTTTACTCAAGAGTTAATGGAGCAGTTGGGTTAATTTTATTATTACTGTTTTATTTAGTGACAAGTCACGACTTGTCTTTACAAATATTTCTTTAATTTTATATATGCTTCTATCTATTAGTATCTATCTGTAATAAAATTTTTCTAGTTATAAAAGACTTTTTAAAATAAATGATTATTTTAGGAATAGATCCAGGCTCAAGGATAACAGGGTTTGGAGTTATTAAGGTTCAAGCTAACAAGATATACTATGTTGCTAGTGGCTGTATTCGTATTACAGAAACAGCAACAGCTAGACGACTAAAACAAATTGCTGATGGTATAACAGAGGTTATAAATATATATGCTCCAACTGAATCAGCAATAGAACAAATCTTTATGTTTCAAAACCCGATGGGAGCTATTAAACTAGGTCAAGCTAGAGGGGTGGCAATGTGCACTTTAGCAATCAACAACCTAGAGGTTAGCGAGTATTCTGCAAAACAAATTAAGCAAGCAGTTGTGGGAACTGGAGGTGCTGCAAAATCTCAAGTTCAGCATATGGTACAGTCACTGTTAGGATTAAGCAAAAAGCCACCAGAAGATGCAGCAGATGCTCTTGCAATAGCAATTTGTCATTATCACAGTAGTAAATCTTTAGCAAAAATATCTGGAGCAAGTAGAGTGGCTCAGAAAAGAATTAAATAAAGTTTCAAAAAGGTTTGTCAATATCATAAGTGATACCTATAATAGGATCTATTGGCAATATTTCTATATATTTTATATGAATACAAAATACTATCTTAGAGCTTGTACAATATGGCTTGTTGGAGCAATGTTTTTCTTTTATGAATTTTTTCTAAGGGTGTTACCAAATTCTTTACATCAAGATATTGTTAATAGCTTTCATGCGACAGCTTTTAGTTTCTCTTTATTCGGGGGAGCTTTTTACTTATGTTATTCATTATTACAAGTACCTGTAGGATTTATATTTGATAAGTTTGGTATAAAAAAATCATTATTTTTTGCTGCTATAATGTGTTCTTTAGGGGCTTTACTTTTTTCGATCACACCTAGCTTAGATGTCGCAGTATTTGCAAGGTGTTTGATGGGGGTTGGGGCAGCTTTTGGCTTTTTAGGACTCTTGATAATATCTACACAGTGGTTTCCAATGCGATATATGGGGATATTGTCTGGCTCAACACAAATTCTTGGTACTATGGGACCGATTCTAGCAGGTGGTCCGTTATTATTCTTTATTAGCTATCTAAATAGTTGGAGATTGGTAATATTTATTGCAGCTGTTGTAGGAATAATACTAGCAGTTTTGATCATACTGATTGTTAAAGAAAGTCCTAAAAGTACTAAAGTCTTAAGTGATAATGAAATTACTAATGATATAAAAAATAATCTATTAAATAAAAAGTTAATTACTGTTTATATATATGCATTTTTTATCTATTGTACTATACCTACTTTGGGGGCTATTTGGGGTGTAACTTTATTAGAAACTAAAGGTCTAAATGTGACTCAAGCTTCTTATGCAATTGCTTTTCTATGGTTAGGTCTTGGTATAGGAAGTCCGATATTCGGTCTTATGTATGATAAGCTTAGATATAAGATGAATATCTTAGCAGTAGTGTCTGTACTTGGTTTAGTTTGTGTTTCGTTACTGCTTATTTTGAAGTTAAATCAAACTTTAAGCATGGCTTTATTATTTTTGATAGATTGTGCAGCTGCAGGCCAAACACTGTCATTTACAGTTATCGCTAATTATAGAGAAGAAAAGCCTAAATCAATATTTTTTGGTATTAATAATACTGTAGTAATGCTATCAGGATTTGTTGTACCAATTATCGTTGGTACTTTAGTACATAATTTTGATTTAAATATTTCTGTAGCATTAATTATTCTACCAATAGCATTTTTAATTTCATTATTAATAAGTTTAAAATTATCAACAGTTCAAAAGGACTAGGGAATATTATCGATGATAAGTTTTATAAAAGGTATATTGATTGAGAAAGATCCAACAGCTTTATTGATTGATGTAAATTGTTTAGGCTATGAAGTTTTTGTACCAATGACTACTTTTTATTCATTAGGTGAGACAGGATCAACTATAAGCTTATACACACATTTTGTGGTTAGAGAAGATGCTCAGCAGCTTTATGGATTTAAGTCAAAAGTTGATAAGAAAGTTTTCCAAGAGCTAATCAAAGTAAGCGGTATAGGAGCTAGAACAGCATTGGCTATTCTATCAGGTATGGATTCAAAGACTCTTTTACATTGTATTGAAAATAAAGATTATGGTTTATTAGCTACAGTACCGGGAATTGGTAAAAAAACGGCTGAGCGTTTGGTTGTAGAGATTTATGATAAGTTATTAAAGATGGCTAATGAGATCTATGGTGAAGCAGATGGCTCTAGTATGACTAATATCGAATCAAGCTCTGAACAAGCACCAACCCCAGCTGCTATATCAAACTCTATATTTAATGAGTCAGTAGATGCATTATTAGCTTTAGGCTATAAGCAAAAAGATGCTGAAAAAATGATTCGTAGTTCTATAGGAGATGCTAAGACAGCAGCTGAAGCAATTCGTAAAGCTTTGCAAGGGTCTATTAAATCAAAGCGTTAAATATTTGATCACATAAGAATGATATTCAGCTGGAGAAATTAAAATGAGATATTTTTTAGTTGGTTGGATATATGTTATTTATGAATATGCATTAAGATTATCTGATAGTGTTATTCTAGTTAACTTACAGAATCAATATCATTTATCAGCTAATCATTTGGCGTCGTTATCATCAGCTTATTATTTTGCATATATTGGTTTGATGATCCCAGCGAGTATTTTAATCGATCGTTTTGGGTTATATAAAACTTGGATAGTAGCTATGAGTATTTTAGCGATAGGTTCGTTAATGTTTGCTTTAGCCCCTAATCTAGAAGTATTAATAATTGCTCGGATCTTTATGGGATGTGGATCTGCTTTTGCGATAATCGGTATATTTGCTTTATCTGTTGAGAATGTCAAACATTCAGGAACCCTTATTGGTTTAACTATGTTAATGGCAATGATAGGAGCATTAATCGGGCAAGGACCATGGCTACAGCTTACAAACTATCTTGGGAATTGGCGAGAAACATATATACTTGCGGCAATATTTGGGACTATTTTAATGCTTGTTTGGGTCGTATGTTGTCGAGAAGCAAAATGCTTAGCAAAAACAAAAACTTTATATACGATTCTAAAAGACCTTAAATGCTTGATAAAATCACCACTATTTTGGATAGTAGCTATATTTATGGGATGTTTAAGTACACCTCAAACAGCATTTTTGGCTTTATGGGGGCCAAACTATTTACAAAAGGCCTATCATATTGATCCAACTCAAGCAGCATACCTTGTTTCTGTAATTACTGTTGGTGGACTATTTGGAGCTATATTTTTTGGTTGGCTAAGTGATAAGTTAGTAAGCATTAAATACTTATTAGTTTTATGTGGTTTTGTAACGGTTGGGTTATTTATAATTCTAATAAATGGAATATTTACTTCAGAGTTTATTGTTATATCTATTTTATTTTTAATTGGAGCTATTACAAATGCTAATACCATGATTTTTGCATTTCTTGGCCGTAAGTTTAGTAAATTTCCAAAAGCATCTGTACAAGGCTCTGCTAATACTTTAAATATGGGTGGAGGGCCGATAATGCAGATATTAATTGGTTTAATAATGAGCTTACAAACATCAGATATTACAAATCAGCTTAGTTTACCTGTTATGAAAAATGCGATGTATGCTATTCCAGTAACATTAGCTATATTTTCATTAGTTTTTATACTTTTACCTAAAGAAAAGTTTATTACTATTAAATCTTAAAAGTTTTATAAGTACTATATATTTAATTATAACTAACATATAAAATATCAAAGTTAATATATTTAGGGTTTAAATAAGGGAAATAAATGATTTTTTTAGTAGCACTAATAGTGTTAGTTATAGTTCTAATCATAGTATGCTTTTTAATATTAAGTAAGAAATCAAAACAGATTGAAGATATTCGTAAGACGTATGAAGAAGAAAAAAAATCTATACAAAATGAATTATTAGTACAGCGTAATAAAGGTGAAACTTTTGATCTACTAATTACTCAAGAGAAACAAAAGAATTCTGAATTGAAACAAGATAATACCTTACGAATAGATGAACTTAAACAAGAGATTAAAGAAGAAAGAGAGAAATCTTATAGTTATATCGAAGAGATAAAAAGCTATAGGTCTCAAGTATCAATGCTTGAAACTCAGCTTAAAGAGCAAAATGCTGCTATGCAAGATAAACTAGAGTTATTACAAAATAGTGAGAGTAAATTAAAAACAGAATTTGAGAATTTAGCTAGTAAGATCTTTGAAGCTAATTCAAAAAAGCTTAATGAGCGTAATCAAGAGAGCTTAAATAGTATTTTAAGTCCAGTGAGAGAGCAGCTTAAAGATTTTAGGCAAAAAGTAGAAGAAGTTTATGATAAAGAGTCTATTGCTAGAGGAGCTTTACAGAATGAGTTAAAAACTCTCAAAGAGTTAAACCAAAAAATGACTGCTGAAGCTCATAATCTCACAAATGCTCTTAGAAGTAGTACTAAACAACAGGGTATCTGGGGTGAGATGGTGCTTGAAAATGTCCTTGAGAAATCAGGTCTTCGTGAAGGCTTTGAGTATTTTAGAGAAAAGCATACTACAGATGATGAAGGTAAAGCATATCGTCCTGATGTAGTTGTTAAGCTACCTGATAATAGAGATATAATTATAGATGCCAAAACTTCGCTATTTGCATACAATGATTATATGGCAGCGGATGAAGAGCAAAAACAAGCCCACCTTAAAGCTCATATTCGATCAATACGCGAGCATATAAAAGGTCTTGCAAATAAAAGCTATGAAAATTTAAAAGGTATAAATTCGTTAGATTTTATATTTATGTTTATACCTGTAGAAGGAGCTTTATTACTAGCTCTAGATAATGATACTAACCTTTACGATGAAGCATTTAAGCAAAAGATAATCTTAGTTAGTCCTACAACTTTATTAGTGGCATTACGAGCAGTTGAAAATACTTGGCGTTATGAAAAGCAAGCTCAAAGCATCACAGATATATATAGTAGGGCAGAAGAGTTATATAAGAAGTTTGTCGGTTTTGTAGATGATTTAGAAAAGGTTGGTAAATCTATAAATGATGCTAATAAATCTTATGAAAATGCCTTTAATAAGCTAAAAACAGGTCGTGGAAATTTAATTGGTCAAGTTGAGAAGTTAAAAGTAATATCAAATATAAAACCGAAAAAAGAGCTTGATAATAATTTGGTTGAAAATGCTATGGGTGATAGTGAGTAAGAAAAATGAAATTTTTTAAAAAAATATATTCTTTTATAAAATCATTTTGGGAGTATTTAGGTCAATCTCAAGATAAAAACTTTCGTATGCTACATATTGTTGTTGGTATGGCTGTTATTTTGCAGATTATAGATAGTAATTTTATGCATGTTAAGTTTGGACTTAACGCTTGGGCGTATTTACATATGTTTTGCGGTCTATCACTATGTGCTTTAAGTGTGTTGTTAGTTATTATGGCTTTAGATAAGAGGGGGTTGCGCTATTACTTTCCATATTTGTATAATGACTATTCAGCTATCAAAGTAGACTTATCTGAACTGTGTAAATTTAAACTACCAAACTCTAGAAGTGGTAGTCTTGCTGCAATAGTTCAAGGCCTTGGCTTACTTGCATTAACTATAGCATGGGTCTCTGGGTTTTTTTGGTTTACAGCTTGGAACTGGCAGTCTCCTTATATGCATGATTTAGAAGAGATACATAAAACACTGGTTGACCCAGTTGAGATATATATTTACGCACATGCATTTATGGGTATTTTACATTATGTTTTACAAAGATATTTCCCACAATTTATTAGTGAAATTAAAAAATAATATTTAATCCAAAATACCTTTGAAAAACTGAAATGTTTCGGATATATTACAAAGCAAAATAGTAAATTTTTATTCTTAAAAGGTATAAATTGAAAGAATTAGACAGAGTTGATAATGCAATAGCTCAAACGAGAAAATTATTTAATGACTTAAATATAATTAGAGATAGAAATAAGGCATTAAAAATGCAGGAAACAACAATGAATATTCTAAGTAGCCTTATGGATCTAAAAGATGATTTGTCTAGGTTTGAAGATAAGTTATCAAAGCTAGAAAAAATAGAATCTATTCTTTTGAAATAAATTTCATAATCTAATTGTATCTAACCTAATAGAAACATCCACATTGGTAGTGTGATAATAGATAGAACTGTTGATACCAGATATAAACTTGTAGCCTCATCTGGAATTGCGCGCCATTGTAATGCAAATATAGTCGCTATTGTTGCTGTTGGCATAGCTACCAAATAAACGAGTTCTTTAGCAGAATTACCAGTGATTCCAAAAAGAATTACAACTCCCCAAGCAATAAATCCGCTAACTAAGCTTTTCATAATTATGTTAAAGATAAACATTTTACTTAGATGGAGTCTAATTCCATATAGAGCTAAACCAACTGTAAATAGCGACATAAATACGCAAGCTTTTGAAGCATTATTTATTGAATCAGTAATAGGTGTTGGTATCATTGTGTATACATGTAAGAGGCTAATAATAGCACCAAATACTACAGCTAAGAACATAGGTTTTCTAAGCGAGTGAGATAGTGCATATAGTATTATATTTTTTCTAGATTCATTAGATCCTGAATAAAGCTCCAAAAGAAATATAGTCAAAGGAATAAGTGTTAGAGATATTACAAAGTTAGCTTTAGCTACTGATATAAGAGCTGTTGAACCTATAATACTCATAAAGAATGGAATTCCCATGCCTCCCATATCTGTAAAGGTATTTATCATAGCTTGCATAACACTATTTTTCTTAGACTTTTTAAAAATAAAGATACTTGCACTAAAGCAAACAGCCCATATAATAGCAATAGAAATCAAAAATGCAGACATCCAACGAAGGTCAAATATTTGATCTGGTCTTGCAGTAGCTGTTTGCATAAATAATAATGCTGGAAATACATATACTGTGACAATTTTTGCACAGGTTTGATGAGCATTTTCACCAACTATTTTTAGGTATCCAGTCAACCAACCAACAAAAATAATAATAAATATAGGAAGTATTGAGTTTATGATCTGTACAAGCATATTTATAATATAAAAGTTTTCATTTTATAAATCTTAAGCTTTTTAGAAATGAATTGCTACGATTTTTTGGCTACTAATGGTTCCAAAAAATCATCAATAGTACAGTGGTTTTCAATGGGGTGGCGTAATCTTTTTTCTTTATTAATTTTATAATGATTATTTCTTCCTACTTTAGTAACTGTTAAGTAGGCTGTCTCGGTTAGGTCACTAAGTATATTTAGGACTGCTCTTTCAGTGATCCCAACCTTGATAGCCATATCTCTAATAGTGATGTTTGGGTTACTATTAATGAGACATAACACGTGTGAGTGATTTGTTAAAAAAGTCCAATTTTGATTTTTCTTTATAGCCATTGAAAATTCGTAATTAATTATTTATCTAACAGTTATTATACTGGAGTATATGGTAAAGATGAATGATGAAGTACGATTTGTAGTTCACCTTTTTCATTTGGTTTGAATGCCATTGTATAATTAGCAATAACTTTTGTACCATCAGTTTGAGTCAGGTGCTTGTTACCCATAACCATACCAATATTATCTTCGATAATGTATCCAGCATTTTCAAACTCTAGTTGTGCCCAAGGGCTAATAGCAAAACCATTATCTTCGCTGTAGTTATCATTACCTGCAACAAAATAAGATACTGCACCTTCTAAATCACCTCTAAACATTTTTTTAGAAGCTAACGTAGGTTTAAATAGAACTTCACTATTATCATAAGCATATATATCTTTGATAAGATCGTGAGCTAATTGCTTATAGTCTCCTCCTTCCCTATAAGTTTTAGATATTTCTAATAAACCATCCTTCCATTTAGCAAGTGCATTATCTATATCTTGTCTAGTCATATTTTTCTCCTCTCTCTTTAAATATGAATAATAATATATGTTTTAATTTTCATGTATTATAATTCCTAAAATTTTATTTGTAAAGCTTTTTTTAAAAAAAATAAATAAGTATATAATTTAGATAAAGATCACAAGATAGTTAGATGGTTTAGATGAATACTATTGATTCACATATACATTTTTGGGATATTGAAAATGGCTATAATGATTGGATTAAAACCACAGACTTTCCATATTTAGTCACACCAAATAATTTGAATGCAGATGCCTTTGTACATATAGAGGCTCATAATGAAGCACTTGATCCATTATGTGAGTATAAATGGCTTAAATCAAAATTTTTAGATAAAAGTGTTAAAGTAGTGGCTTTTGTTGATTTTACCTTAGATCTTAATAGCTTTAAGAAAAAGATTAACATTTTGAAAGAGCATAAGGATATTGTAGGTGTCCGTCAAATCATGGCGAAAACAGATAAATCCAGCTATAATCCATTTGCTAAAGATATTCCAAATGATTTAGAAGATAAATTAAGGATTTTACAACAAAATAATTTAGTCTTTGAAGCACAGATGTATCCAGAACAATTTTTGAAAATTCTGGATTGTATTTATAATTCTCAAGTAGTCATGGTAGTCGAACATTTTGGACTGCCAATATTTAATAATAAAAATAGCCTAGAGAACTGGTTCAGTTTGATAAAAGAATTTAAGCAAAATACTAACTGGAATATAAAGCTATCAGGCTCCGAGCTTAACAATGATTTTTCTGATGTTAACAAGGCATTAGATTTTGTCTTTGAAAATATACATGATACGCAGTTGTGTTATGGGTCAAATTTTCCAGTTTCTCATCAAAATAATTATAATTTTTGGCAGAGTTTTTTACATACATATATTAATAATGATAGGATATCAGAAAATGTCTTTAAAAATGTAGCACAAAGAATTTATTTTAAAAATTAAAATAATAAGGTTTAAATTATGAAAATAGTAGCAGTAGAAATATTTGATGTATATTGTGACAAAAGACCTGCTTGGTCACCAGTATTTGTAAAAGTAATTACAGATGAAGGTATCACAGGAGTTGGTGAAGCAGGGTTAGCTTATGATTTAGGACACTCTGCAGCAGCAAATATGATTAGAGAATTTGCACAAGAAATGGTGATAGGTACTAATCCATTTGAAAGTGAAAGACTATGGGATAGGATGCTGAGAGAAAGCTTTTGGGGACTTGGAGGCGGCCCTGTTGTATATGCAGCGATGAGTGCTATTGATATTGCGCTATGGGATATTAAAGGAAAAGCTTTAGGAGTACCTGTGTATCAACTTCTTGGTGGTAAAACTAATAAGAAACTTAGAACATATGCTAGTCAGCTACAGTTTGATTGGGATGAATATGAGCGTAAGACATTATATAAACCAGAAGACTATGCTAAAGCTACAGAGAAAGCTGTAGCAGAAGGGTATGATGCAATAAAAGTTGATCCAATGATGTTTGATCATAAAGGTGATACTCTTTATGATTGTACATTACCATTTCGTCGAGATCATTTGAATTTAATTCGAGAAAGAATGCAAGCTATACGTGATGTACTTGGAGAAAATGGTGATATTATTTTTGAATGCCATAGCTTACCAAGTTTAACTTCAGCTCTACAGCTAGGTGAAATAGCAGAAGATTTCAACTGTCTATATTTTGAAGAGCCTGTTAACTACTTAAATAGTAAATTACATGAACCCCTAAAGGATAAACTACGTGTTCCAATAGCCGCTGGTGAGAGATTATATCTAAGGCATGGTGTGCGTGAGTATATTGAGAAGCAAACTATAGATATTTTACAACCAGATATTGGTCTATGTGGAGGTCTTACAGAGGCTAAAAAGGTTTGTGATTATGTAGATATGTATGATGTTAAGATTCAAGCTCATGTCTGTGGAGGACCTATTGCTACAGCAGCGAGCTTACATTTAGAAACAGCTATTCCAAACTTTATAATTCATGAACATCACACTTATGCTCTTAAAGATTTTAATAGAGAGCTTTGTATTCAAGATCCTCAGCCTGTAAATGGCTATTTTGAAGCTCCTGATGTTCCGGGTCTTGGTATAGAGATAAATGAAAAGGCTCTTTCTAAGAAGACAAATAAAGTTATTGTTAAATAATCATCTATATTTTTTAGTAATTCTTTTAAATACTTCAAACTCAATATGACAGGTGTTAATTTTAGCAAACTGTTGTGAAGTTTTTTGACATACCTCTTGAGGAATTGGTTTAATCTTTTGACCGCTAGATAGGGTTTTTACTTCTATTTCTATCGATTGCTCAAAATAATAATGCTTATAGATAGCTTTTTCTATTGATTCTGCTGTTGTTATTATTCCATGGTTATCAAGTATCATCATACTATTTCTTTCACCAAGACTATTTGCAATAGCTTTGCCTTCATTATCTAGTGCTAGTCCATCGTAGTGATGATATGAAATATCATCATAAAATCTTAGTGATTGTTGGTTAGTAAACTGCATACCACATTCTAGTGATGACAAGATAACAGCATATTTACTATGAGTATGGATTATAGCATTTATATCATCTCTAGCTTTGTATGTCTCTAGGTGTATATTAGCTGCTTGAGGCATCACTTTGTGGCCATTATCTGAGATGATTTTTCCATCAGGTGTTACAGTAACTATATTATTCTTAGTAACTTTATCAAAAGAAACGTTGTGTGGAGTTATAATTATATTACCATCAGGTAATCTTGCAGATATATGTGTAGCTAGTAAATCATCCCAGCCATAGTGATGAATTATATGATGACATATTGCTAACTTTTTTCTAAAAACTTTTTCTGTAGACATAAGTTTATCTCTATCAAATATTTTAATAGTTAGTTAAGTATAGTCATTAAAACACAAGATATGAAGAAGATAATAATAGCTAGAACTCTTTTTGCGGATATATTTTTCTCTAATATAAAGTTTTGAATGTTCGAGGATATTATAATAGATATCATAAAAGCAATCCAATTAAGAGAAGCGTATTCAGGCTCTTTGTGAGTAGCATAGCTGTATATAATTACAGGAATGAAAAAAAAGAAACCCATTAATGCTATACATATATTATTACGTAAAGATGTTTTTAGTATATATTTAACTTCTTTTTGTATTTGTAAGCCAATTATAAATGAGTATCCTATACCTTGTATAGCAGATCCAAATCCAGCTATTAGAGCAAAAAATATATATTTAAAAGAGTTATTTTTACTATTAATAGATAATGTGACAGCTATTAGAATTGGGATATAGATAAAAAATAAACTATAAGTACTTAGACTATTTTTAGATATGATTTTTATAAAAAGACTACCTAAAAATATTGATACAGCTATATTAATTATAAAAGCTGTAGATACGTTAATTCTTTTCTGTGAAAGACTAAAAAATAACATGCCACATCCCCACAATATACCAACAATTAATGCATATATGATACTTAATATAGGGACATTAGAAGATATTTTGTGAGATATTATAATAATAAATAAAGTTAATATTGGTATGCTTAGATAAGAGTAAATACAAAATAAAAACCAGATGTTATTTTTATTTCCAGTTATGAACCTAAGAGGTAGGGTATATAAACCTGTAATTACTCCTGCAAAAAATGAAATTATAATGCTCATAATGCTTTTTTATGTTTTGTAATTATAAATAGTAAGATTCCAAATATCATAATAAATATAGCTAGTATTTGGGTTGGTTCCATCTTTGTTCTAAAAATGAAAATATCAATAATTGAACTTAATATTATTGATGTAAGTAATAGTGATGAGTATATTGTTTCAGAGATTTTTTTTAAAGCAAGGATACTAAAAAATTGATTTAGAAATCCCATTAATCCCATTAAAAAAATTAACATAATTTTTGTGCACAGAACCTAGTTATAAGCTTTAATCCTTGTTGCTCAAGTAATTGAGCCTTATCCTTAGAGATATAACCTCTATCACCAAATACCAATCCTTTAAG
>NZ_JBGCTX010000035.1:0-25279 GCF_041102755.1 Francisella sp. 19X1-34 | reverse complement strand
CTCAGTTTATTATTTCTCCAATTAAAATCAATAATTATAAATATTTAGACATGAAGTAATTATCGAACTGAGGTTAAGAGTAAAGTAGTATTAAGTATTGATGAGCATATTTGTGAAATTCAAAGGATTCATTTAGCTATAACACAAGCTAATGAATGGAAGTTTGATTTTAAATAATTAGAAAAAAGCTTTTACAATCCCAAAATATTCATGAACTACTCTTTGAGTGATATAAAAATTATATGCACTTGGTAGTATTTTAAGATCTGGAACAAGTTTAGATGAGGCTAAACTAATAGTGTTTATATCAAACCTATCAAAAAGTATTTTAGCTCTTTTATAATGGATTCCTCCAGTTACGAGACAATAAGTTTGATCTTTTTTTAAAAGCTCTTTGGTATATTTAGCATTTTGATATGTGTTTTTAGATCTTTTTTCTAAGAGTATCTTAGAATTTGGTATTCCTAATTTTTGTAGCTCTTTTGCATAAATTTCAG
The DNA here is from genome assembly GCF_041102755.1 of Francisella sp. 19X1-34. Lineage (NCBI taxonomy): Bacteria > Pseudomonadati > Pseudomonadota > Gammaproteobacteria > Thiotrichales > Francisellaceae > Francisella > Francisella sp. 19X1-34. Next base: position 24,782 of record NZ_JBGCTX010000035.1, on the reverse strand, counting down.
CTTCTGATATATTCTCTCCACTAGGTACACCACCGGTTACTATAATTTCTTGTGGGTATTTATTATAAACTTCAGCAGTCTTAAGTATACGATCATATGCTCCAAGGCTTGGCTCTATTTGCCCAAAAGCATTATTTAACCCTGCTCCTAATAGTATAATTCCATCTGTTTTGGCGCATGCTTTGATATCTGAAGTTTCTGCCTGGATTGGTTTTGCTAAAAAGTATCCTATAATACCACTACCAATTAAGTAGTAAATTATTGTTAGAGCTACTAATAAATAGCGTAAATATCCTTTTGAACAAATACAGCAAATAATTAAAGCTAGTAAAAATAGACAGCCAATATCTAATAAATTACTCATATTAACCCCATATTTATTTCGCAAAGAAGCCACCTAGCATTTGAGTATGTGTTTCAGTACCTTTATTATTACAACCACGAAATGATACGCAAGTATGTTTAGCAGTTATTTTTATAGAAACATCTTCTGTCCCAAGTATAAATTTTAGACTTTCAAATATTTGAGCTGTCATTCTTTCTTGTATTTGAGGGCGTCTAGCAAAGAAATCACAAATACTATTTATACGACAAAGACCTATTATATTATTATTCTTTGGAATGAAAGAAACTTCAGCAGTACCTTCAAATGGCACAAAATGATGTTCACAAAATGACATTATGGAAATATCTTTTTGAGTTAGAACTCCATTATATTTAAATTCATTTTCATATAAAGCACAGGCTGGAAAATTGTTATAATCTAAACCATTAAAAATCTCTTGGGAGAACATTCTTGCAATTCTAAAAGGAGTTTTTTCGAACTCATGAGTTTTTAATCCAAGAGTATCTAATATTTCTCGATATGCTTTAGATATTTTCTCTATTTTTGTGTCATTATCGATGTTAAATTCTCTTGGCTGTTCTAAGCCTAGTTTTATCAGATGTTCACGAACGTTTTTACCTAGATCAGAGCAATATGTATTTGCCATTTTAAGATTTAAATCTCATATAATTGAGTATTAGCAATATTATATTATTTAATAAATCATCTTTATAGAGTAAATGTTGATTATTAGTGTTAATATAGCTAGGTTAAAAAATATAGGAAACAATGATACATGCAATTCTCAGACTTAGGTTTAAATTCTTCAATCTGTAATGCTTTAGATAAAAAAGGCTATACTAAACCAACTACTATCCAAGAAAAGGCTATCCCATTAATTTTAAAAGGTAATGATGTAATGGCATCAGCACAAACTGGTACTGGTAAAACAGCGGGTTTCACATTACCTGTTATACAAAGGCTTTTAGATCAGCCAAAAGCTCAAGCAAATAAGATTAAAGTTTTAGTTTTAACACCAACCAGAGAACTAGCAGCTCAGATTCAAGATCAAGTTAGACTGTATGGAGAAAATACTCATATACGCTCAGCAGTGGTATTTGGTGGAGTAAGTATAAATCCTCAAATGATGAAACTACGTAAGGGAGTAGAGATATTGATAGCTACTCCAGGCAGGTTGCTTGATTTATATGGTCAAAATGCTATTAAGTTTGATAGTTTAAATACTTTGGTTCTTGACGAAGCAGATAGAATGTTAGATATGGGGTTTATAAATGATTTAAAAAGAATACATAAGCTTTTACCTAAAAAGATTCAAACGTTAATGTTCTCGGCTACTTTCTCACCAGAGATTAAAAAATTAGCAAATGAGTTTCTCAATAATCCTCAATCTGTATCTGCAGATGTTGTAAATACTACTGTTAAAAAAATTACACAGAAAATCTATACTTTAGATAAAGCCAATAAAATTAATGCATTAATAGCCTTAATAAAAGAGCAAGACTTGCATCAAGTATTAGTTTTTTCTCGTACAAAACACGGTGCAAATAAGATCTCAGAAAAACTTAATAAAGCAGGTATAACAAGTAGTGCTATTCATGGTAATAAAAGCCAAACTGCGCGTACAAAAGCGTTAGCAGATTTTAAAGCAAAAGAAATAAATGTACTTGTCGCTACAGATATAGCTGCTAGAGGTATTGATATTGCGCAACTTCCGTGTGTTATAAACCTTGATTTACCAAATGTTGCTGAGGACTATGTTCATAGAATTGGTAGAACTGGTAGAGCAGGACAAGATGGTTTAGCAATATCTTTGGTTAGTGCAGATGAAGTAGAGTCATTATCTAGTATTGAGCACTTAATAGGGCATCTTTTACCTCGTGATGAATTAGAAGGTTTTGAAGCTACTCATAATGTACCTGTGACTAGTATGTCACGCAAGACTAAAGTAAAAAAGATCAATGAAGTTAAAATAATTGCAGCTAAAAGAGCAAATAAGAATAATAGAAATAGTACCCCAAAGAAAGCTTCTAATCATAATAAAGATTTTGCGAAGAAAATCAGACAAAAGATTAATGCTAATAAAAGTGTTAGAAAGCCTAAAGCCTAAAGCCTAAAGCCTAAAGCCTAAAGCTGAAAGTTAGCTTAGAAAACTAAATTTGATTCTATAACTTGATTTTGAAAAGGACATAATTAGTCTTTATATCTTTGTAGTATAATCAGCATGATACTGCCAATACAGATTAGGATACCTTCTAAATAAAAATAACTAATAGATATGTATGACTCAATATATACAATTACCCCAAAAGCAAAATATTGTATTAGTGAAAATAGTCCAGATGCGGCATTAAACTGTGTTTTAACATTTGTAAAAACCCTAGTGCTAGCAATAGCAAATGATATTGCTGATGCTAAGTTTAGTAGTACACCAGGAATTACATATATATAAGCATGATTCCAGGTTTTAAAACTAACTATAAGAGCTAAAATACCTCCTGATATAAAAATAACAATACCTAGCTTTACTATAGAGTTTTTATGCATGAATCTTTCTAAGATACTAACTAGAAAAGGGCATAATAATCCTGGTAATGCTAATGGAAATAAGTATAGAGCAATATATTTTGAATTAATATTAAATGTATCAGCTAGCCAAAATGGTAAAGCAATAATATAGGTCCAGGCAATACCATTTAAAATTGCAACAAATAAAGTATATCTGATAAAAAGTTTTGTTTTTGTATGTGAGAAAATTGAAAGAATATTTTTTGCAAAACCCACTTTCTCGACAGGGTTATTTTTTTCTCTCGAATTATCTAGCTTATATATTGCACTAATTACTATTACAAGCCAGATAAGAACAAGTGCATAGCCAAATTGCCAACCAAGATAAAATCCAATCCAACCAGAAAAAAATGGAATCATAAATGAGCAAAAATATACTCCCATAAATGTAATAGCAATAGATCTTTGTTTCTGTTGAACTTGATCAAAATAGATAAAAGGAAAGCTTCTAGAACATACTGAAAGGGAGAAGATAATACTAGTTGCTACAATATATGTAAAAGTGAATATTATAATATTTGAAGTTAAAAGCATTATAGCTGTTATTATAAAACTCAAGCTGCTAGCTATGATAGCAAAGTATTTAAGACCTATTTGATCAATCAAAGGTCCCCATAGTAGGGGTGATAATGAAGATATAACAAGAGAAAGAGATAGTATTTGTTGGATACTTTGATGTGATACGTTAAAGAAGTTACTCATATCGTCTACAAAAGGTAAGCCAGCCTTTGTAATTACCCAGTAAGAAATCATTAATATCATCGGGTAGTAAGCTAAGTAGCCACTTTGTATAGTCTTTTGGTTTGATTTTGTCATTTAAGAAACAAAATTATATCTTTGATGTCCAAATTATAATGATATTTGCTAGAAAATATAAGCTCATCAAATTTTCAGTTTTAGAAAAAAGAGAATTATTGAATATAGAATTCTGCTATTTAAATATATTTTTCATTTATAGTATGTTCGCTATACTGAAATGTAGATACAAAAATCACATAGGTTTACCATATGAAAAAGTTATCTACAATGGCCATAATATTTATATCTACAGGCGGGATGATTGGTAGTGGTTGGTTATTTTCCCCATATTATGGATTTCAGACTGCGGGCCAAGGGGTTATAATCTCATGGTTCATTACAGCTTTCCTTACTTTACTTGTGGCGTTGTGCTTTGCAGAAGTAGCATCTATGTTACCTATAGTTTCTGGTGCAATGAGATTTTTACGTATTACTCATTCTCGAACATTAGGTTTTTTATTTGTTGTATTGGGATGGATAAGCTATATTGTATACTTACCGTTAGAATCACAATCTGTAGTTCAGTATTTAGGGTTTTGGTTTCCTAATCTTGTTGACTCTAGTGCTAAAGGAGTATTTTTATCATATTATGGTGTAGTTATTGCATTCTTAATTATGTTGAGTGTGACATATATAAATACCTTTCAGTTAAAAAATGTTGCGAAGATTAATTCTATAGTTAGTATTTGGAAGATTCTTTTGCCAATGGCTATTGCTGTTGGAATGTTATCTGTTTATGGGTCTTTCAAAAACTATCATGCAAATACGGCTCATATACATGTGAATTTTGAGCATGTTTTATTAGCTGTTACAGGTTCTGGTTTGGCTTTTGCTTTTTCTGGATTTCAAAATGGTTTAATAGTGGCAAATTCTGCAAAAAATCCTAAATTAGCAATTCCACTATCTCTTATAGTCCCTGTAGTTGTTGGTCTAACAATGTATATTTCTCTATCGCTAATGTTTATGTTTTGTGTCCCTGGATTGGTGAAAAATTTCTCGGCAGGAGTGGCTCCTTTACTAGGCTTATTAAGCTTATTTAGTTTACATATTATTTATACAATACTATTTATTGATGCAGTAATTGCTCCATTAGGTACAAGTAATGTATTTACAGCTGTTACAGGTAGGATTCTTCAAGCGTTTGGATTAGAATTTTTTAAAGATTCAATATTGACTAAGTTAAATAAAAATAATGTGCCAGTATTCTGTATTTGGATAAATTTTTTTGTTGGCTTAATATTTCTATTCCAATTTCCAACTTGGACAACATTAGTAGATTTTCTATCCTCTTTAGTTCTATTTAGCTGTTTATCAGGTCCTGTTGTTTTAATTATTTTTAGAGATAAATTCCCTAAGATGCAAAGAAGATTTAAATTACCTTTTTATCAATTATTTGGATATTTAGGGTTTATATCTTGCTCATACTTTGTATATTGGTCAGGCACCTTTAATTTATTATGTCTTGTAATACTTGTTTTGTTAGCTTGTATTTTTTATTGGTTTGTCTTTATGCGTTATCAGTTTTTTGAATTATTTAAACAAACGTGGTTTGTTTGTGGATATATTATATGTTTGTGGGGAGTGTCATTTGCACATGAGTTAAAACTAATAGCATTTCCTTACGATAATCTTGTAGTTGCTATAATTGGTATTATATTTCTTAAAATATTTACTTCTACTCAAGCTTCTACAAATATAATTCAAGAGAATATGAAAGATGTAATATTAGAAATTGAAAATCTTAAAAGTAGTTAAAATAATTCTATTAATTATTAGTATTTATTTAAGACTTTATTGGATTTTATGCCTTTGTAAAATAATGAGTAAAGCACCACAAATACAAATCAAAACTCCTTCTAAATAAAATAAATCTATAGATATATATGACTCAATAAATACAAGTGCTCCAAAGGCAAAATATTGTATTAGTGAAAATAGCCCTGAGGCAGCATTAAATAAGGTTTTTACGTTTGTAAATATTCGAGTACTTGCAATAGAGAATATTATCGAAGATGCTAAATTAAGTAATACCCCTGGAATGACATATATAAACGCATAGTTCCATGTTCTTAGACCAACTAGTATTGCCAACACACCACTTAATATAAGAATTGTAAGGCCAAGCTTAACTATAGAATCTCTATGTATAAACTTATCTAAGATCTTAATAATTATAGGGCAGAGTAATCCAGGAAGTGCTAATGGGAACAAGTAAAAGGCTAGATACTTTGCACTAATATTAAAGGTATCAGCTAACCAAAATGGTAAAGCAATAATATAAGTCCATGCAATAGCATCTAAAATTGCCACAAATAATGTATAACGAATAAACCATTTTGTTTTTATGTGAAAGAATATCGTGGTGATATTTTTTATAAAGCTTGTTTGTTGAGTAGTAGTTTGTCTTTCTTTTAATTTAGATATAGCAATAACTATAACTATAAGCCATATAAGTACGAGTACGTAACCAAATTGCCAACCTAGATAAAACCCAATCCAACCTGAGAAGAAAGGAATCATAAATGAGCAAAAATATACTCCCATAAAGGCAATAGATATTGCATGTTGTTTCTGATGAATATTATCGAAATAAATAAATGGAAAACCTCTAGAACATACTGAAAGGGAAAGGATAATACTTGTCGCAATAATATAAGCTAAGGTAAATACTATAATATTTGCGGTTAAAAGCATTACACTAGTTATTATAAAGCTTAGGGTACTTGCATAGATCGCAAAACGTTTAAGGCCTATTTGATCAATCAAGGGTCCCCATAATAATGGAGATATTGATGAAATAACCAGTGATAATGATAATATTTGCTGAATGCTTTGATGAGATACGTTAAAGAAATCACTCATATCATCAACAAAAGGTAAACCTGCTTTTATAATTACCCAATAGCAACTCATTAGTATCATTGGATAGTATGCTAAATATTTATTTTGTAGTATTTTTTCGTTTGGCAGATTCACTATTAAAAGAAATATAATTTAGTTTTTAATTATACAAATTATAATGAGATTTATTAGAAAGAATATTCTTTTATGCCTCAGTAGTGTTTGATAATTATATATTTAGTTTGTAGTAGAAAAACTAAGCTAATAATCATATCATATAATCTATATGTACTTGATTTTACTATAGATGTCCTATTCAGAAGCAGATACCAAAGCCAAGCTTATAACACCAAAATTACGTCATAGTGGTTGGGATGAACGCAGTATTACCCGTGAGTATTATTTTACAGATGGGCGTAAACAAGCAGGCGGTACTAGAGGTGAGAAAAAATTTGTTGATTATTTATTACGTTATCAAGATATAAACTTAGCAATTGTTGAGGCAAAGAAAGAAGATGTAAACTATAAACAGGGTCTACAACAAGTTATAGCTTATGGTAGAGCATTAGATGTTGAATATGTCTACTCTACAAATGGGCATAATATCCTTGAGTATCATATCCCAACAGGTCAAAGCCAAGATATAGATGAGTTTCCAACTCCTAGAGAACTCTTTGAGCGTAAATATCCAAATATCAACAAAATTAGACAAAATGTAGTTACACAAGAGTTTTTCTCAGATGGTACAAAGACACCGCGCTATTATCAAAAGATAGCAGTACAAAAAACTATAGATGCTCTTAGTAGTGGACAAGATAGAATCTTACTAACATTAGCGACAGGGACTGGTAAAACATATATAGCTTTTCAGATAGCATATAGAGTACTTGAATCAAGATGGCGAAAGAACGATATAGGTAATAAAAAGCCACGAATCCTGTACTTGGCAGATAGAAATATCTTAATAGAACAAGCTATGAATGAGTTTAATCCGCTAGAGAATGACTGTAAAAGATTACAAGGTGTATCGATTAAGAAAAATGGTGGTAAAGTGCCACTAAGTGGTAATGTGTTTTTTGCGATTTATCAAGCAGTAGCCGAGAATAAAAATCGCCAGTATTTAGCTACAGATAGTGAAGATGATAGCCTAACAGCATACTATAAACAGTATCCAGCAGATTTCTTTGATTTGATAATCATAGATGAGTGTCATCGTGGTAGTGCAAATGATGATAGCTCATGGCGTGAGATTATTGAGTATTTCTCTAGTGCTGTACATCTAGGGCTGACAGCTACACCTAAAAGGGATGTTAATGGTGATACTTATAGCTACTTTGGTGATCCTATTTATGAGTATTCGCTTAAAGATGGTATTAATGATGGTTTCTTGACTCCATATAAGGTTAAACGCATTACGACAAATATTGATGAATATCGACCTAATACTCATGATAGTGTAGATGGGGATTTGCCAAATAAAGTCTATGGTATCAGCGATTGGGAAAAAACTATCACCAGCCAACAACGCCATGAGCTAATAGCAAAAACTGTACTTGATAATATCAATAAGATGGATAAAACTGTAGTCTTTTGTAAAAATCAGCCGCATGCTCTTGAGCTAAAGCTTGCTATAGATAGATTTAAAAAAGTCAAAAATCCTGACTACTGTGTGCGTGTGACTTCTGATGAAGGACAAATTGGGCGAGATTATCTCGAGCAGTTCCAAGATAATGATAAAGATATACCTGTGATTTTAACATCATCAAAAATGCTAACTACTGGTGTAGATGCTAAAAATGTCCGAAATATCGTCCTAACAGCTCCGATAGAGTCAATGATTGAGTTTAAGCAGATAATTGGTAGAGGTACACGAACTTTTGAAGGTAAAGATTTCTTTACAATCCTAGATTTTGTCAAAGCTAGCGATAAATTTTATGATAAAGATTGGGATGGTGTCGCTGATGTAGTTACAGATGTCAAAGCTGATGGCAAATCTAAAGATGATGTAAAAAAAGTTAAAGAAATAGATCCTATAGAAAATCTCAAAGATAATGAAGAACCTACCAAGCAAGAGCCAATTAATATCACAATTAAAGGGCGTAAGCTCAAAGTACTAGATATAGAGACTAGTTATGTCGGTGTCGATGGGCGACCGATTGCAACACAAGAATATCTTGAGCAACTAATAGGCGTACTAGGTAAATACTGTCAGCATAATGAGCAAGTTCTCAAAGATGCTTGGGCAAATCCTAAATATAGGCAAACACTATTAGCTAAACTCGAGGAGATGCTAAGCTTTGGACAAAATATTGATAATATCAAAGCTATATTTAAAGCTAAAGATAGTGATATCTATGATGTGCTAAATCATCTGGTATTTAGTAAAGATATCATCACTCGTGAGCAAAGGGCAGTTGCTGCAGAATCATCAGAGTTTATACAGCAGTTACAAAATGCTAAGGCGAGAGAGTTTCTACTCTTTGTCTTAGATAAGTATAAAAAAGATGGTGTAGTTGAACTAGAGCAAAAAAGACTACCATCATTAGTTGAGTTAAGTGGTTTGGGGACAGTTTCGGAGCTTGCCAATGATTTTGGTGGTATGGCACAGTTAAAAGAAAGCTATTTGCAATTGCAGAGGGAGATTTATAGGTAAATTGATAGAATTTATGGTAGGGATCGAATCCATTTCGACCCTAACTATAAAAATGTGTGGAATATGGTTATAAAAGGGCAGATATAGAATCTGCCCTTACGACAAATAATAAAATTGTGAAAATGTATGGTAGGGGTTGACCTGTGTGTCAACCCGTTATGAAATATAAACTACAATGTAAAATAGGGCTAACACATAGGTTAGCCCCTACGGTAAATTGATAAATAAAATGCAGGGGTCGTGCCTTGTGCCGTCCCTTTTTATGGTTGATTTAAAATAATGGATACAAGGGCAACCACAAGAGATTGCCCCTACAACAAATTATAAATTTGTGAAAAAATATTGTAGGGGTTGGTTTTATGCCAACCCAATATATAAAACAAAAATTACAGTCATCCTGAACTTGTTTCAGGATCTCAATAGGATTGAGAGTATGGTGAGATGCTGAAATACTTGTGCTGAGCGTAGTCGAAGTAAATTCAGCATGACAATAAAATATGTTATGGAAAAAACAAAAAAATGAGCGAATTATACAAACTGCCAGCAGGGTGGGAGTGGAAGGATTATAAAAAAGTTTTTGAAAATATTTCTTCAAAACCCTTTCAAATTCCTAAATCTGAATATTTGGATAATGGAAGTTTTCCAGTAGTAGACCAAAGCAAAGATTTTATTGTGGGCTATTCTTCTGATGAAACTAAGCTTCATGAAAATAAAGATAAGTGTGTTATTTTTGGTGACCACACAAGACAAATTAAATTTGTAGATTTTCCTTTTGTAATCGGTGCTGATGGAACAAAAATATTAAAGTCCAAAAATGATGATGATATTAAGTTTCTGTATTATCAGCTTTTATCTAAAAATATAAAAAGCTTAGGATATAGTAGGCATTTTAAATTAGTTAAAGAATTTCGTTTTGCAATTCCAAAACTAACCGAGCAAAAGCGAATAGTTGCCAAGTTAGATAGTCTTTTTGAGAAAATTGATAAGGCGATAGAGCTACACCAACAAAATATCACAAATGCTAATATTCTAATGGCTAGTACCCTTGATAAGACTTTTAAAAAATTGGAAGGGGAGTATGGAAATAAAACTTTATCTGATAGTGTAGAAAATCCTAAGAAAGATATTGTAGATGGACCATTTGGTTCTAATCTTAAGGCAACTGAATATATCCAAAAAGGAGTGCCTATTATTAGAATACAAAATATTCAGAGATTAGAATTCATAAATAAAGATATTAAATTTGTTTCAGAGGAAAAAGCAGAGTTTTTAAAAAGACACTCATTTATAGCTTCTGATATAGTTATAACAAAACTAGGAGAGCCTTTAGGTAAAAGCTGTATTGTACCTGATAATTTAGAGCGAGGTATAATTGTTGCTGATATTATTAGAGTAAGAGTAGATAGTTCTAAGTCTAAAAATAAATATATTATGTATGCTATAAATTCTGCTATTGCTATAAATCAGTTCTCAGAAAACTCGATGGGATCTACAAGGCAAAGAGTTAAGCTATCTATTGTTAGAGACTTAAAAATCCCATTACCACCCCTACCAATCCAACAACAAACCGTAGAGTATTTGGATAGTATTGCTACAAAAGTCGATAAGATTAAGCAATTAAATGAGCAGAAATTAGAGAATTTAAAGGCATTAAAAGCCAGTATTTTAGATAAGGCATTTCGTGGTGAGTTGTAACATTTAATTGTAGGGGTTGACCTGTGTGTCAACCCATTATGAAATATAACCCATAATGTAAAATAGGGCTAACACATAGGTTAGCCCCTACGACAAATTATGGATTTGTGAAAATGTATGGTAGGGGTCGTGTCTTGTGTCAACCCATTATGAAATATAAAATATAATTTAAAATAGGGCTAACACATAGATTAGCCCCTACGATAAATTATGGATTTGTGAAAATGTATGGTAGTGGTTGTGCCTTGTGCCACCCCATTTTATGATAGATTAAAATAATGGGTACAAGGGCAACCACGAGGGATTGCCCAAACAATAAAAATATTGTAAAACATGACAAACCAAAATAACCAAACAAAATATTTTAAAAATCGTAAAAATTTACGATTGAAATATTATGATTATTCATCAAATGGTGCATATTTTGTCACAATATGTGTTAATAATCGTGAATGTTTGTTTGGTGATATTATTGATGGTCAGATCTGTTTAAATGATGCTGGGCAAATGGTGGAGAGAATCTATCATGATTTAGAAAATAAATTTGCCAATATACAATGTGGTGAATATGTGATTATGCCTAATCATTTTCATTGTGTAATTCATATTTGTAATGATGGATATAGGACGAATGAAAGGGCAAATATAGAATTTGTCCCTACAAAGGTTCCTGTAGGGGTTAACCTATGTGTTGACCTTAAATTAGAAAAGGGCGAACACGTAGATACGCCCCTACATAAAATAATTCAATGGTTTAAAACCATGACAACCAACGCATACATCAACGGTGTAAAAACCAAAAATTGGCAACCATTTGATAAACGCTTGTGGCAACGAAATTATTATGAACATATAATTAGAAATGAAAAATCATATAATGAAATTATAAAATATATCCAACTAAATCCTTTGAAATGGGAATTAGATGAATTAAACCCAAAACTTGAGAATAAAAATGCAATCAAAGATAAATAGAATAACAGACATACTAAGGCGAGATGATGGAATCAGTGGGGCGATGCACTATACTGAGCAAGTCAGCTGGATTCTTTTTTTAAAATTCTTGAATGACTATGAGAATGAAAAATCTCTAGAGGCAGATCTAACAGGTGAAGAATATACATTTGTCCTAGATGAAAAATATCGCTGGAATGCTTGGGCAGCTCCCAAAGGTGCAGATGGTAAACTTGATGTTATCAATGCTAATAGCGGTAGTGATTTACAAGAGTTTGTTAACAAAGAGCTTTTTCCATATCTGAAATCTTTTAAATCTATAGATGAAAATGTCAAAACTCTAAAATATAAAATAGGTGCAGTATTTGAGTATATAGATAATCGTGTAGCTAGTGGTCATACTCTACGCGATGTTATCAATGAGATTGATGAGCTAAACTTTAATAAAAAAGAAGACCTATACCAATTATCACAAATCTATGAAAACTTACTTAAAGAAATGGGGTCTGATGGTGGTAATAGTGGTGAGTTCTACACGCCAAGATCATTAGTTAAGGCTATTGTAGACGTGGTTAATCCTCAAACTGGGCAAACTGTCTATGATCCAGCAGCTGGTACTTGCGGCTTTTTGATAGATGCTTATGAGCATATGTATAGCAAAGAGCTATCAACTACACAGTTAGAGTTTCTTAATGAAGAGACTTTCTTTGGTAAAGAAAAAACTCCTTTGTCATACGTAATGGGTATGATGAATATGATTCTACATGGAATTACATCACCAAATATTACTAAGGCTAATACACTTGTTAAAGATATCCGTAGTCTTGAGGAGAAAGATCGCTATGATATTATCCTTGCTAATCCACCATTTGGCGGTAAAGAAAAAACAACTATTCAAACTAACTTTCCCATCAAATCAAATGCTACAGAGCTACTATTTTTACAGCATATTTACAAAAGTCTTAAGCTTGGTGGTAGATGTGGTGTGGTAGTGCCAGAGGGAGTACTTTTCCAGACAAATAATGCTTTTAAAAATGTCAAAAAAGAATTACTTGAAAGCTATAATGTACATACTATAGTTTCATTACCTGCTGGGGTATTTTTACCATATAGTGGTGTTAAGACAAATGTGATTTTCTTTGATAGAGAGGGTAGCACTACAGATATTTTCTATTATGAAATTACACCACCATATAAACTAACCAAAAATAAGCCGATTCAGTTTGAGCATTTCAAAGAATTTTTAGAAATTTGGCAGTCACGTAAACTTACAGAAAATAGCTGGATAGTTAAAGTAGAGGATATCAAAGACTATGATATATCAGCTAAAAATCCTAACAAAATTGAAACTATTGAGCATAAATCGCCGTTAGAATTAGTCAATGAAATCAAACAAAATACCGCTGAGATAGATAAGCTAATAGGTGAGATTGAAGCAGTACTAAAATAACTCCATCTGCCTATCATCAACTTCTCCAAGACGTATACCAATACCTATTAAACGAATTGGATAGTTTTGTTTCTTATGTAGCTCAATTATTAGATTTTTAAGGGCTTCTTTATCTAGCGTTTTAGCAACTCTAGTTAGACTTGTTTTATTAAATCTTGTATCAGTAAACTTTACAAATATACCTACGATACTTTTATAATGCTCATCTGACATTCTGCTAGTCAGCTTTTCATATAAACTAGGTAGTTTTTCTAGACAAGCACCTAAAGTCTTTAAATCATCTAGATATGTGTTTTCAACACTTACAGATTTCCGAATGCGGATCGGGTTAACTTCTCGGTTATCAATACCTCGAGCATAGTTATACAAGCTAGCACCAAATTTACCAAATTTATCTAGAAGCGTATTTAGATTAATCTGCTGTAATTCTGAGCATGTTTCAACGTTCATACTTTTTAGTTTTTCTTGAGATACTTTACCAACACCAAAAAGCTTTTTAACAGGTAAGTTTTTTATAAACTTATCAACTTGGTTAGGAGTTATAACATATAGTCCGTTTGGTTTATTTATATCGCTAGCTATCTTTGCCAAAAGCTTATTTGGAGCCACACCAGCTGAGCCTGTTAGACCAGTTTTATTAAATATTTGTTGCTTGATAGCTTGAGCAATTAGAGTTGCACTATTTTTATACTCAGTAACATCTGTGACATCTAGATATGCCTCATCAAGAGATAGAGGCTCGACTTTATCTGTAAAAGAGTGAAATATTTCTCTAATAACACTAGAGGCCGCTTTATATTTTGCAAAATCAGTATTTAGGAGTATTAGGTTAGGGCACTTTTGTAGCGCAATAGATGTAGGCATTGCAGAATGGACACCATATTCACGTGCGATATAGTTACATGTGGAAATTACACCTCGTTTAGGATTTGTACCTCCAACTGCAAAGGGTTTATCTTTTAAGCTTGGATTTGCTTTTTCCTCTACTTGGGCAAAGAAATAGTCCATATCCAGATGTATAATTTTTCTGACTTTATCCATGGCTATTATTTATAAATATCTGCAAATTCATCTATAGTTGCATCTTCTTGCCAAGAGTATTCTATCTCGATACTTTTTTGCTTTGCCACATCATAGCCGAATAAATCTGCAATAAATCCCAAGCTCATATCTATACCAGCACTAACTCCTGAGCTTGAATAGATATTACCATCTTTTACCCATCTGGCTTTATCTATCCATTGTACATTTGGAGCTATAGATTTTGTCCAGTTTAGAGCTTTTTTATTTGAAGTGGCTTTTTTATTATCAAGTAATTTTGTCTGTGAAAGTAGCGAAGATCCTGTACAAACTGTAAGTATATATTTTGCATTAGTTGCTAACTTAGCTAGCTCTGCCATTAGTTTCTTATCATATATTAACTGGCGAGTACCCATACCACCAGGAACAAACAATATATAATCTTTTGAGTTTGCTTGATCTAGCTTTTTAGTAGCTATTGAGACATTTTGACTGCTAGTAATATTTCCACCTTCTAGAGAGTAGTAATCAAGTTTGAAATGCTCTTTAAAACTTCCTAAAATTTCTACGGGCCCAAATACATCTAATGTTTCAAACTCATTAAATAATACAATTACTACATTTACCATTTTTTAGTTATTAAATAATAATTTTATGCTAATAATTATATCATGAGTGCCAATAAGTTACTTTTTATAAACTTTAAATAGTGTAAACTCACAAAATATATTTTTTATAAAAATCTTAGTAAATAAGAGGAGAGCATCTTTTATGATGTTAATAGTTATTAAGTTAGCCTTATCGGTAGTTATGGTTTTAGGTCTTATCTATATTTCTGAAAAAAATTCTCGACTAGGAGGATTGTTTTCTGGCCTACCTTTAAGTGTTGGTATTTTTACATACTTTTATGCTCATCAAAATGGTGTTGGATTCTTAGTTAACTCTATGCCTTATGCAGTTGCAGGTTTTGCAAATACATTATTATTTACAATAGGTTTTTATTTAGGTGGAAAAATATGTGCTAATCAACGTTTTTTAAACACACTTAGTGCTCTTGTAGTAGCCTTGATTATATATTTTATCAGTGGCTACTTTGTGACTTTATTAAATTTGAATCTAATATTAGGCTTTATTATATTTTTATTACTGATGATAATAAGTATTGTCTTTTTTTCTTATATTCCAAATACTATAGAAATTACAAAGAAACATGAATCAAAACCTATAAATAAGCTAATGGTGATCCTATTTAGGATTATCTTTGTCTCAGTATTAGTTTTATTAATTACAGGGGTATCCAAATTAGTAGGGCATAAATGGGCTGGAATATTTTCTTCATTCCCAGTGATGTTAGCATCAGTAAGTACAGTATTGATATTTAGCTATGGTCAAAAAGTATACCCTAATGTACTTAAACATTTCTCATATGGTGTTTCGATTTTAGTAATATATGATTTATTGATTTTTTGGTTATATCCAACTATAGGGATCAATTTAGGTACAATAGTCGCATATATTATCTGCTTTATTTACTTAGTATTTCTAAATAAGTTAAATCGCTAACTTATCTTTAATAAACTCCTTTTATATATATCCTTAGCGTATATAATTTATGTAATTAAATATTTATATTAAAACAAATGATTTTCTTTAAAAATATATCTTATCAAGTTGAGATCAAAGAGCTATTTAGCGATGTTAATTTTTCTATTTTTCCAAACCAAAAAATAGGTTTAGTAGGTAAGAATGGTACTGGTAAAACTACACTTTTTAATTTAATACAGGGTAATTTAACACCTGATAAAGGTGACATTGAAATTGCTAAAAATACTCGTATAGTTACTGTAAAGCAAGAGGTCGATGATTTTGAAGCTAAAGTTATTGATTATGTAGTTAATGGTATAGAGTCTTTAAAACAGTTAAAACTAAAGATGCAAGAATCATTAGCTACAGAGAATTTTGTTGATTATTCAAAATATCATGAAGAGTACGAATCTTTAGGTGGTTACGCTATAGAGTCACAGGCGGGGAAGTTACTATCTGGATTAGGATTTAGTGTTAGTCAGCTACAACAAAAAGTAAAAGAACTATCAGGTGGTTGGCAGATCCGATTAAACTTAGCCCAAGCATTATTACAAGAGTCTGATATTTTATTACTTGATGAGCCAACAAACCACTTAGACTTAGATGCAGTTTTATGGCTTGAAGAATATCTACAAGAATATAAAGGCTCTTTACTACTTATCTCACATGATAGGATTTTTTTAGATAATGTCGTTAAACAAATATTTCATATTGAGAATAAAAATATAGCTACTTATACAGGTAATTATTCATCGTACGAAAAGCAAGCATATGAACAACAAATTCTACAACAAAAGCAGTTTGAGAAACAGCAGAAACATATTGCACACTTACAGAGTTTTGTTGACAGATTTAAAGCCAAAGCTTCTAAAGCAAAACAAGCTCAAAGTCGTGTTAAAATGCTTGAGAAAATTCAGCGAGTTGAAGCAGTTAAGACAGAGTCTGATTTTAGTTTTGAATTTAAGCAAGTAAAAGAACATTTAGGAGGAACTTTAGTTAGTCTACAAAATGCTAATCTTGGTTATGGTAATAAAAAAATCTTAAATAATGTAAAACTAAATATCTATAATGAGATGAGAATAGGTCTTTTAGGTTTAAATGGAGCAGGTAAATCAACTTTGATAAAATCTCTAATTGGTGAGATTGATATTTTATTAGGCAAAATTGAAAAACACCCAAATCTTAGAGTAGGATATTTCTCACAGCATTCTTTAGATATGCTTGACTCTGAAGCCTCACCTTTGTTACATATGCAACGCTTAGATTCTAAAGCAACTCAAGAAAAACTAAGAACTTTCTTGGGAAGCTTTAACTTTGTTGGTGATAAGGCCTTGGCAAAAGCAGGTACTTTCTCAGGTGGCGAAAAAGCTCGTTTAGCTTTAGCTATGATTGTCTATCAGGAGCCAAACTTTCTCTTACTAGATGAGCCAACGAACCACTTAGATATTGGTGTGAGAGAAGCTTTGACTGTAGCACTACAAAGTTTTCAAGGAGCTATTATTTTAGTCTCGCATGATAGGTTTTTACTTGAGTCAACAGTTGATGAATATATGCTAGTTGGAGAAGGTCAGGTTAGAGCTTTTGATGGAGATATGAAGGATTATTATAAGTATATTCTAGAGTTTAAAAAAACAGAAAATGACTCATTAAATTCATCTTCGGAGTCTAATAATGATGCTAAAAAGCAAACTAGAAAATTATCAGCAGATAAGCGTAAGCAGTTAAAGCCGCTACAGGATAAAATTAAGAAGCTTGAAAGAACATTAGAAAAATTACAGCAACAGGATTTACAAATGCAACAAGCTTTACAAGATAATAGCCTTTATGATGATAAGGTAAAATTACAACAAACTATATTGGAGCACTCTCAGTTAAAAGAGAAAATTGAAGAGACGGAATTAGAGTGGTTTGAAGCTTTAGAAAAGGTAGAAAATTTAAAAGATAATGTTTAATATTCTTCACAAACTTTAGGGTTTGTATTATGATAGATTATTATTTAAGGTTTTACAGGGTCATTTAAATGAATATTCAACAGGCTAAGAGTGAAAAAACTAAGCAAACGATAGTTGAAGCAGTTTACCAGATTGTTCGAGAAGAAGGGGTACACGCTGTATCTTCTACTAAGATTATTAAAACAGCAGGAATTAGTAAGGGTAGGTTTTTCCACCATTTTCATCAAGTAGAGGACTTATATCTATATGTTTTAGATAGATATATTGAAAAAACAGAAGTTGTATCTCCAAAAAAGTTTAAAAATTTTAGAGAATTTGTTTCTGGTTATATTAAATATAATTTTGATATATTAGAAAAGACTCCAGAAGAAATTGTTATAATTTTTTATTTCTATGGCTATAGTCAAAGTAACTCTAAATATAAGGATAAGTTTAAAGATATGTTAAAGAGTTCTTTTCATAGGTGGATGAGTCAGATCTCTGTTCACTTTGAAACTAACATATCAGAAGAGCAAAAGGATCGTTTACTAAGGCTACTAGATATGTATATTTGTGGTTTAGGTTTTCATTATTTAGTTTGGAAAGATAAGAAACTTTACCATAAAGTTAATAATGATTTAGTAGATATGATTACTAACTTCTTTGACCAAGAATAATAATTGTAAATTAGTTAAGAGCAATAAAGCTTATTTAGAGAAATAGTTCTTAGGCTTATGAGTAAGCCTCATCCCAGTTACCAGTCAAACCAGCAACTTCATATTCTGTTACTCGATTTTCAAAGAAGTTTGTATGATCAGCTCCATTTAAGATCCATTCTAGCCAAGTTAAAGGATTCTTCTCAACATTATATATTTCATTTAGTCCTAATTGATTTAAACGTCTATCAGTAATATGACGAATATACTCTTTTACTTCATCAGCATTTAGACCTTCAATAGTTCCTATTTCATATGCAAGATCAATAAATCTATCTTCTAGTTCTACAGCTTGGGTAGCCATCAGATAAATTTCTTTTTTAAACTCATTATCAACGATATACGGGTTTTCTTGACAATATATTCTAAATAATGCTGCATTACCCTCTACGTGCATTGATTCATCACGAATCGACCACTCAACTACTTTACCCATGCCTTTCATTTTACCAAAACGTTGGAAATTAAGTAACATTGCAAATGATGCAAATAGCGCGACACCTTCATTAAATACTGTTTTAGCTAGACATAACCCTAAACCTCTACGCGTAGATGGGTCAGCATCCATCATAAATTCAATTTTATCAGTCATCGCTTTATATTCTAAAAATGCGTGATATTCAGAGTCAGGAAGTCCTAAGGTATCATTTAGTAGCGCATATGCTCTTTGATGGATACCTTCACGAGCTGCAAATGATCCTAGCATGTTACGTACTTCATTATTTTTAAAAGCAGGGATGAATTGATCATAGTAGTTTTGGCCAACTGCAACATCAGACTGTGTAAATAGTCTTAGAATATTTGTTATATATTCTTTCTCAATCTTTGTTATTTTACCATTTTTCCAATCAGTGACATCTTCTGAAAGGTCAATCTCATCTTCAATCCAATGTGCTTTTTCATGCTTAACTGTTAGATCAACAGCCCAAGGATAGCTAAATGGTTTATATGTCTTTGAGAACGTTGTCAAAGATGAACCTTTAACTCTAGCTATAACTTCGCCAGCTCTAGCCATAAGATTATCATAACCACCAATATGTACGTCACCTACAAATATTTGTGGTACAGTTCTAACATGTTCCTCAATAAGAAGTATATTTTTATTTACTTCAGAATAGAACTTAGCTCTCTTTTCATCATCATCAAGAGTAATTTGTGTAAAAGGGATATCATTTGCTCCAAACCAACTTTTCGCAAGGTCACAAAAAGGACAGTTTGTTTTTGTATATATTTTTACTTCCACTATTTTACCTACTTTTTACTTAAGATTTTTTCAGCATTAGCTTTTAATTCTGTAAAGCCACCGATATGAACATCATCAACAAATATTTGTGGTACTGTTGAAATAGGGTGATTCACTTTACCACTTTTATTCATATCATCATAAAATTTGACACGTTGAGAATAATCGTCCATAACAATTTCATCAAAAGCTATATTATTGTCATCAAACCATTGTTTTGCCCAAACGCAAAAAGGACAACCATTTCTGCTGTATATTTTTACTTTCATATTTTATCCTTCACAAGCAATACATTCATTTTCAGACTGTTTAAGTTCAGAGAACTCAACAAGTCTTTGTTTCTCAACCTTTTTAGAAATATTTTCTGCTCTATTAGATGTTTCAGTTCTTAGATAATATAAACCCTTACAGCCATATTTCCAAGCATTAAAATGAGCCTTATGTAAATATTCTCTTGATGCTCCTGCTGGGAAGAAAATATTTAGAGATTGACCTTGGCATAGGTATTTTTGACGTTCACCACCAAGGTGAACAACCCAATCCTGGTCCATTTCAATAGCAGTTTTAAATACATCTTTTACTTCTTTGCTTAAAAAGTCTAATTGCTGTACAGAGCCTCCATTTGTAATAATGTCAGACCAAACTTCTTCATTATTTCTACCAACTTTTTCAAGCTCTTGCTCTAGATATTTATTTTTTGTTAGATGAGATCCTACTCTTGTTCTAGATGTAAATGCATTGGCTTTCCATGGTTCAATACTAGGTGAAGTATTAAGTATTAGAGAGCTATTAGCATTTGGTGCAATAGCTAATAAATGTGCATTTCTACGGCCAGTACCAGCCATGTCTGGAGCTTCACCTTTTTCTTTACCTAGTATTAAAGTTTCCTCAACAGCTTGATCTTTTATTCTTTTAAATATTTCTTCATTAATTTCTTTAGCTCTTTGAGATTCAAAAGCAACGCCATGTTTTTGCAAGTACGAATGAAAGCCCATAGCACCTAAGCCAAGACTTCTTTCACGAGATGCGCTATATCGTGCTTTAGATATCTCATCACCGGCATGATCTATGAAAAATTGTAATACATTATCTAAAAATCTAATCAAATCTTTAATAAGAGTAGTATCTTTCCATTCATCATATTTTTCTAAATTTACTGAAGATAGACAACATACTGCTGTACGGTTTTCATCAGTAACTAAGTGTATCTCATTACATAGATTTGAACCTTTGATAGTTAGGCCAAGTTCTTTTTGAGATTTTGGTAATGCTCTATTTGCAGTATCTATAAAGTTTAGATATGGTTCACCTGTTCTGTAACGAGTTTCAAGTATTGTTTCCCAAATCTTACGAGCTTTAACAACGTCTCTAACTGATTTATCATCAGGGTCTACAAGTTTCCAGTCGTCATCATTAGCTACTGCTTGCATAAAATCATCTGTAAGATTTACAGCATGATGAAGATTAAGACATTTTCTGTTAACATCGCCAGTAGGTACACGGATACCTAAAAACTCAACGATATCTGGATGAGATACATCCATATACGCAGCATAAGAACCCTTACGAGTTTTACCTTGTCTGTAAGCTACCATATCAGCATCTACTGTATGCATAAATGGTATTGGTCCAGGAGCTTTATCTGAAACAGCTCGAACATTTGACCAGTGCCCACCAACACCGCCACCTTTTACAGATAGCCATCTTAGCTCAGAAGAATGCTCGATAAGACCATCTAATGAATCTGGCACATATGATAAGAAGCAGCTAATAGGTAATGATTTAACCTTTGCTCCTGGTAGCGGAGCATTAGAAAGTACAGGAGATGCAAACATAAACCAACCGTTTGATGCAGCATCATATATTCTTTGCGCTAAATTATTATCGCCAAATGAGTACGCTACGGCAGCTCTAGCAAAAGCATATTGAGGAGAAGGTTCGTTCTCTAAACAATAATAGTTTGTAAGAAGTTGCTGAGCTTGTTCTGAAAGCTCACGATCTTTGGATATATTGATATTAATGCCAAGATAGTTTTTGTTAGACATAGTAAAACCTTCTTTAATATTTTATTAATATTATAAATGATACTAAATCAGTATACATTCAATTTTATATGTAAAATTTTATCAATTTTTTTTGATTTTGAAATACTAAATAATTAAATATTATTCTTGACTTTGTAGAATGAGTTTTAAGATGTAGACGGTATAAGGATTAACTACATCTTAATAAAAAATTTTATTTTGCTAAAATTTCAGCAGCCGCTTTATTTAGTTCTTTAACTGCATCTATAGATATCTGTAATTGCTCTCTTTCTTTATCAGAAATCTCAACTTCTACAGGTCTTACGCCGTTTGCAGAGATCTCAGTAGGCACACCTACAAATAGATCTTCATCTAAACCATACATGCCAACTTTTACTTTAGCAGCACATGGTAGAATCATTTTTTTATCTTTCAAATAACTTTCTGCCATTTGAATACCAGCTGCAGCAGGAGCATAGTAAGCTGATCCAGTTTTTAGTAAAGCTACAATCTCACCACCACCACTTCTAGTTCTAGCAACAATTGAATCTAATCTTTCTTGCTTTAATGAACCTTCTTTAACAAGTTGCTCAAGAGAAACACCAGCAATATTAGACATTTTAGTAAGAGGTACCATAGTATCACCATGTCCACCCATTACATAGGCTTGGACTTGTTGTACAGATACATTTAACTCATCAGCTAAGAAAGTTCTAAATCTAGCTGAATCTAAAACACCTGCCATACCTACTATTTTATTGTCTGGAACACCAGAGAACTTCTGTAGCATGTTAACCATAATATCTAGAGGGTTTGTGATACATATTACAAAAGCGTTAGGGCAGTTGTGTTTGATACCTTCACCAACTGATTGCATTACCTTAATATTGATACCTAAAAGGTCATCACGAGACATCCCAGGTTTTCTTGCAACACCAGCTGTTACAATAACAACATCTGAGTTTTCAAGATCTCTAAAATCATTTGTACCTCTAACTTTAAAATCAACACCTTCAATTGGGCAAGTTTGTAATAAGTCAAGAGCTTTACCTTGAGGCATACCTTCAGCGATATCAAATAAAACTACATCGCCTAGTTGTTTGATAAGTGCTAAATGAGCAAGTGTACCACCGATATGACCAGCACCGATAAGTGCTATTTTTTTTCTAGCCATTAAAATCTCCTTTTTTATGCTAAAAAGTGAATACAAGAAATATGGGTGTAATTATACATAATTATCTGCTTGTTATTCAATGAAAACTTTTGTAACAAGCATAGTTTATATTTATAATATAAATCAAATAAATTTATCTACCCATTGCATATATGCAAAAAAAATATACTCAAAATGTAGGCTTATACTTAGGTATTATAGGCTTAATAATATTTATGTTTGGTTTAACTGAAACAAATATTTCTACTAAAAATATGGTTGTATTAGTAGCAACATTTTTTTTATTTATTTCGGCTGCTATACAGAAGGAGCCATTTTTTAGTGGTTCACAAGCCATAGCATTTGTTAGTGCTATTATGGTTTTTCTCCAGGTGCAAAGGGTATACAACCTAGGAGTTTTTATATTACTAGTAGTTATATTTTGCATTTACTATTTTAGTAGGCATAAATTAAATATCCCAAGAATATTTGCCTTTGTTGGTTTAATATCTTTATCTTTAGGTATACTCTTAGGCAGAAATGAGCCTATGGTTGTATGCGGTATTGTTTTAGCTATTTATGCAGTGTTTTCTATAAAAGAAGGCTATAGCGTAGGCTGGGTATTTTTAATACTTAATATTTTATTTGCAGTTGTGGCTGCTAATGCTTTATACGGATTTTATTAAGGGAGAAGTTTATTATGAGAAAATTATCATTTTTAGATAGAGTTATTGAAGAGCTTGATAGTTATGCAAGATTTACAAAAGCTCCCTTAAATCCAAATAGGAAATCTCCAAGTAATGATATAGTAGATGGTAAGTTATCTAATGATGATAAAAAGCATGCTGCAGGACTGATGAGAGTTGATTATACTGGTGAGATTTGCGCTCAAGGCTTATATAGAGGTCAAGCTAGTGTAGCAAAATCGGTAGAGACTAAAGAGCATTTATATCATGCTGCAGATGAAGAGTATGATCATCTAGCATGGTGCGGAGAAAGGCTTCAAGAGTTAGATGCTAAACCAAGTTTACTTAATCCATTTTGGTATTGGGCATCATTTGGTATAGGAGCTACTGCAGGGTCAATAAGTGATAGTTTAAGTTATGGATTTGTCATAGAAACAGAAAAACAAGTAATGAAACATCTAGACTCACACTTAAAAAGCTTACCTATAAATGATAATCGCTCGCGTGAAATCCTCAAACAGATGTATATAGATGAATCAGAGCATGCGATTGAAGCAGAAAAAGCAGGAGGTAAAAAATTACCTAAACCTGTTAAAGTGATTATGAAACTACAATCAAAAGTTATGACAACTCTAGCGTATAGATTTTAAATTTCACAATCTTTAAGCTCTAGATTATAAACTTGACTTTTAAGCCTTACTTTCGCAGCTATTGCTTCTCTATGTAACATGGAGTTGCTTTTATATGAACTATCCATATAGTCCCTATAGCCTCCTTCTCCTAGCATATATGCTAAATATAGATCAAAGCTATCGGAAGTTCTTATGTGGAGTTTATGAGCTAGTCGTGCCATGTACCAATCTACGAATTCAACACTATCATTAAAACTATTACGCTTAGCATTAGGCTCAACATCCTTTTGAAATACTTTCCAAGTACCATCTAACGCTTGAGCATAACCAAATGCAGAAGAGTGTCTATTTTTTGCATTAGCATGAAATTTTGATTCCTGGTGTATAACAGCTAGCGTAAATGCAGGAGAAATATTGGGACTGTTGAAATCTGATATTAATTTTAAAATTGTTTAAAATATACTGAAAAGTAATATATGATTTTTTTATGT
>NZ_JBGCTX010000034.1:0-26649 GCF_041102755.1 Francisella sp. 19X1-34 | reverse complement strand
GCATATATAGGAATGATTAAATTAGCTTGTACTTTTATTTGGCTTCGATGAAAATTTATTTTTGTGCACAGAGCCTAAATAATAAACAGTAAACTGATTGAAATAAAAAATAAAAAATAAAAAATAAAAGTAAGATTTATTAATAACGAGTGACGGATAGTCACTCTATTTTATTTATAATTCTTATGAAGCGTCTTGACAACTTGCAGGTAAACTAGCGTCGTCTAAAGTAGCTGTAGATGCCTTTCTACAATCCCAAGTGAATGTAGTACCATCTGTAGTACCAACAAGATCAAGTTGAACTGTACCACCAGATGCTAATTCATTAGAAGAATTGAATCCTAGTTGTAAAGTAGCACCACTAGTAGTAGCATTAGTTAATGTAACACCAGCAGGTAAGTTAATGTTACTGCTAGTAGGAGTTACGCTATCAGCAATTTTTTCAGCAATTTCCGTTTTAGCAGCTGCTACAGAAGTTATGCCGGACCCTACTTTCGCACGAGTTGTATAGTTAGAATACATAGGTATAGCTACTGCTGCTAAGATAGCGATAATAGCGATTACCACCATTAACTCAACTAGTGAGAAACCTTTTTGAGTTTTTGTTTTTAAGTTTTTCATGATATTTTCCTTATAGTTTATTTTCATATCTCTGAGACTTAGTAGATTTGATTTACCTCGTCATCAGGTAGTTTCAATTATAGACATAAAAAACCTCCATTCAAGTGATTTGTAAAAAAAATAATTAAATTTAGTTAATAAAATTAAGGGAATTTTTTTCTAATTTGTAGCGAAAATCTTTGCTATACTTGTTTTACAGCAGAAATTTGTGTATGAATAAAATGAGAAAAATAATTACAAATAATTTTCACCAATTAAAGGATTTTTTTAAAAAACCAAAAGTTTTAGATGAGAAAATTCCCAAATATCTACAGCTAAAATATACTTTTATACCAATAATGTTAGTTGTGGTTTTTACTTTTTATAATATTGATACTCCAGTTGAGGAGTATATTAAGCATTCGATGCCTCATATTCTAGATACTATTTTCAGAGATATTACAAATGTAGGTAAGGCTGAGTATATTCTTATAATCTGCGCGCTTATTGTTCTTGCAAGATTAATTTGTGATCCTAAAAGAGTTTCTGAGAAATTTGAGGTTTTATTTAATAAGCTTTCAGTATATGCAGGATTTATGATTGCTACAGTTGCAATTAGCGGGATTTTTGGACAAATATTGAAAATGATCATAGGAAGAGCGCGTCCTAAATTCTTTTTACAATATGGATCTCATTACTTTGAGCATTTTCATGCTCCTGGATATAATTTTGCAAGTATGCCATCGGGACATTCGATAACTGTTGCAGCGATGTTTTTAGCTTTTTTATATATGGTTCCAAGGTTAAAATATATGTGGTATGTGTTGATTGTAATATTTGCTGGTAGTAGAGTGATAATAGCAGCTCATTATCCCAGTGATGTTATATTTGGTGTAGCCATAGGATTATACAGTACGACATATATATATTACTGGATGAAGAATAGAAAAATGTTGTAAAATTAAATCTAAATTTATTGTACCTTTAGTTCAAGAAATAGTTTCAAAAAAATGTCAAAAGGCCATATAAATTTGTTATTATATAGGCATAAATCTTAATTTGTGTCCTAGAAAATTAACTATGATTTTAATCGATGGTAAAGCCCTTTCATTAAGTCTAAAACAAAGACTATCTCATCAAGTAAAAGAATATAAAAGTAATACAGGAATCACCGCCAAACTTGTGGCAATTATAGTTGGAGATGATCCAGCGAGTAAAACTTATGTTGGCTCAAAAGAGAAGGCTTGTGCAAAAGTTGGTATCGACTCTGAAGTGATTACTTTACCTGAAGCAACTACAGAGCAAGAGTTATTAACACTAATCCATAAGCTAAATAATGATGATAGTGTTAATGGAATTCTTGTACAACTTCCTTTACCAGCACATATTGATAAGCAGAAGGTTATATATAATATCAAACCAGAGAAAGATGTAGATGGTTTCCATCCTACGAATGTTGGTAGGCTTCAGCTAAGAGATAAGAAATGTCTTGAATCATGTACGCCTAAGGGAATTATGACGATGCTAAGAGAGTATGGTATAAGAACAGAAGGTGCCTATGCTGTAGTCGTTGGGGCAAGTAATATTGTTGGCAAACCAGTTTCACAGTTGTTGCTAAATGCTAAGGCAACCGTAACAACTTGTCATAGATTTACACAAGATCTTAAATCTCATACAACTAAAGCGGATATATTAATTGTTGCTGTTGGTAAGCATAACTTTATTACAGCAGATATGGTTAAGCCTGGAGCTGTAGTAATTGATGTTGGTATAAACCATGTTAATGGTAAAATACGCGGTGATGTTGACTTTGATGGTCTAAGAGATAAGGTTTCTGCGATTACTCCTGTGCCAGGAGGTGTTGGACCTATGACAATTACAGAGCTTTTATATAATACATTTCAGTGTTGTAAGGAGCAGAACGAGGGTTAATTTTACCAAGTGATTATTAGTTAATCTACCTGTTTTAAAGGTGGTTTGACTGCTGTTATTGCTGACAAAAGTATATAGAAAAGGAATTTAAAATGGCAAGCCTAAAATATGAAGATGCTGGAGTAAATATCGAAGCAGGAAATCAAGCTGTAGAAAGAATGAAAAATCATGTCAAAAAGACATTTACAAAAGATGTTTTAACTGGCTTGGGAAGTTTTGGCTCACTATATTCATTAAAAAATATAATTAATAACTATAAAGATCCTGTTCTAGTTCAGTCTATTGATGGAGTTGGTACAAAGACTAAAGTTGCTGTGATGTGTGGTAAGTTTGAAAATCTAGGCTATGATCTTTTTTCAGCTGCTACTAATGATATCGTTGTCATGGGAGCTAAACCGATTACTTTTCTGGATTATGTAGCTCATGATAAGTTAGACCCTGAAATTATGGAAGAGCTTGTTAAAGGAATGTCAAAAGCCTGTGCAGAATGTGGAGTGTCTTTGGTAGGTGGTGAAACTGCAGAAATGCCTGGAGTATATCAAACTGGTGAAATTGATATGGTAGGTGTTATCACAGGAGTGGTTGATAAAAATAAAGTTATCAATGGTGAAAGTATTAAAGAAGGTGATATTGTATTTGGGCTAAGTTCATCAGGTCTGCATACAAATGGTTATTCTTTTGCACGTAAGTTATTCTTTGATGTAGCTGGTAATAAGCATACAGACATATATCCTGAATTAAAAGGTAAAACAATAGGTGATGTGTTACTTGAGCCTCATATTAACTATACAAATATTGTCCATGACTTTTTAGATAATGGTGTTGCTATTAAAGGTATGGCACATATTACAGGAGGCGGTTTTATTGAAAATATTCCACGCGTGTTACCAGAAGGTTTAGGTGCACAGATTTCTAAAGATAGTTTTGATACTCCTGCAGTTTTTAAAGTAATGCAGAGAATAGGTGAGATTAGTGAGTTTGAAATGTATAGGTCATTTAATATGGGTATAGGTATGACTATCATTGCTAGCCAAGATCAATACGAAAAAATGCAACAACTTGCTGAAAAACATATTAATACTAAGTTATATCAAATAGGTGAAATTACAAATTCAGGTAAGGTGGAAATCATTTAATGGTTGATAAACAGATTATTACAAATAATATCAAAAATGTTTTAAAATCAACAAATCTTGATATCAAAGATAAATATACTGGTAAAGTTAGGGATATGTACTTTACTAAAGATAAAAGTATCTTGATATCCACAGATAGACAGTCTGCATTTGATAGATCTTTAGGATTTATTCCTTTTAAAGGACAGATACTTGCGCAATCGTCAGTATGGTGGTTTAAAGAAACTGCTCATATTGTCAAAAGTCATTTTATAGAATCGCCAGATCCAAATGTTGTAATTGCTAGAAAAGCAAAAGTATTACCTATTGAATTTGTAGTTAGAGGATATATAACAGGTTCAACATCTACTTCTTTATGGACTCATTATAAAGATGGTAGCCGTGACTATTGTGGTAATATTTTACCTGAGGGTTTAAAAAAGAATCAAAAACTGCCTCAAAATATTTTAACTCCAACTACCAAAGAACAAGATCATGATCGTCCAATTTCAGTACAAGATATAGTCAAAGAAGGTTGGTTAACTCAAGAACAATGGGATTTTGCGTCACAAAAGGCATTGGAACTTTTTGAGTTTGGACAACAAAAAGCGCTAGAGCATGGACTAATATTAGCTGATACTAAATATGAATTTGGTATTGATGAGAAAACTGGAGAGATTATTTTAATTGATGAGATACATACTCCGGATAGTTCAAGATTCTGGTTGGAAAGTAGCTATTTTGATAGGTTTGAGAAAAATTTAGAACCCGAGAATATTGATAAGGAGTTTTTTAGACTTTGGTTTGCCAAAAACTGTGATCCATATAAGGATGAGGTTTTACCTGAGGCACCTGAAGATCTTATTGTTGAGCTATCACAAAAATATATAATGCTTTTTGAGATGATAACTGGGCAGAAATTTGAGTTACCAAAAGATTTAGAAAATATAAATCAGCGTATTGCTGAAAACGTTACAAACTATTTAAATGCGGAGAAGCAAATGAATATTCTTCTAGTTGGTTCAGGTAGTCGAGAGCATGCTATTGCTGAAGCTGTTAAGAAGAGCTCTATAAAAAATAATCTTTACTGTATTAGTGGAGCGGTTAATCCTGGTATTGATAAAATAGCGCAAGGCTATAAAGTTGCTGATATTTGTGACTGTGATGCTGTTTTAGGATATGCAAAAGCACAAAGTGTAAATATAGCAATAATTGGCCCAGAAGCTCCTCTAGAAGTTGGTTTGGCAGATATTTTAAAGAAACATGGAATAGGTGTGGTTGGACCAACTAAGAAATTGGCGCAATTAGAGACATCTAAAGGATTTACTAGAGATTTAATATGCGATTATAAAATTGATGCAAATCCGTTCTTTAAAAAATTTAATTCGATGGATAAAGTTGAGCAAACTTTAAAAAAATATGAAAAACAGTTTGTAATTAAAGCAGATGGACTTTGTGGTGGAAAAGGTGTGCTTGTATGGGGCGATCATTTACATAGCATGTCTGAGGCAATTAAGCATTGTCAATCATTAGTAGATGCAGGTAAAGAATTTGTAATTGAAGAGAAATTAGTTGGACAAGAATTTTCTCTAATATCATTTACTGATGGTAAAAACTTTATTCATATGCCGGCTGTGCAAGATCATAAAAGGGCTCATGAGGACGATAAAGGTCCGAACACGGGTGGTATGGGAACTTATTCTGATGCAGACCATAGTTTGCCATTCTTATCTGATAAAGATATTCAGAGAGCTAAAGAAATTAATGAAAAGGTTGCACATGCATTAGCAGAGAAGTTTGGTGAACCATATCAGGGTATTTTATATGGTGGTTTTATGGCTACTAAAAATGATACTAAAGTTATTGAGTATAATGCTCGTTTTGGTGACCCTGAAGCAATGAACTTATTAACCCTCCTTGAGACCGATTTTGTTGAGATTGCAGAAGCAATAACAAAAGGGACTCTTGATAAAGTAAATTCTAGCTTTAAAAAACAAGCGAGTGTGTGTAAGTATTTAGTACCATTGGGATATCCGAATCAATCTGTTAAAAATTTTGAGATTGATATTTCACAATGTCCAGATAATGTTGAGCTTTTCCTTGGAGCTGTTGATTATAAAGATGGTAAGTTGATTGGTACAGGATCAAGAGCAATAGCGGTACTTGGTTTGGGAGATACTATAGCAGAAGCTGAGCAAAAGGCTGAAAAGGCGGTAAAGAATATTTATGGCAAAATGTATCACCGCCCAGATATTGGTACAAAAGAGCTTATTAATAAGCGTATAAGGCATATGAATTTATTACGTGGTAATAAGTATCAGGAGTTATAAGTCGTGGCTAAGTTAAAACTTGCAATATTAGGTTCAACACGAGGTACCAATATGCAGGCTATAATTGATGCTATATCAACAAAAGAAATAGATGCTAGTATAGATGTAGTTATTTCAAATAGAAAATCTGCATATATATTAGAAAGAGCTGAAAACTATAATATTCCAAATAAATTTATAAGTGCCAAAGGATTGGATCGAAAAGAGTACGATAGAGTACTTGTTAATGAGGTTGAAAAATATAATCCAGATTTGATTTTATTAATTGGCTTTATGCGTATTTTAAGTCCTATTTTTATAAATAGCTTTAAAAATAAAATTTTAAATATCCATCCATCACTTTTACCAAAACATGCAGGATTAATGGATCTTGATGTTCATCAGTCTGTAATTAATGCGGGTGATAATATTTCAGGTTGTACTATCCACCAGGTTACAGAAGAGGTTGATGCTGGAAATACTATTTTACAGCCTAAGTGTGATGTTAGTGATGATGAAACTGCTGAAAGTTTAAAAGCTAAGGTACAGGATTTAGAGAGTAAAGCTTGGGTTGAGGTTATTAAAAACTGGAAAAAATAGCTTTGAAGAATGGCTACGTATACATATTAACTAATAAAAATAATGGTGTTTTATATATAGGAGTTACTTCTGATATTGTAAAAAGAGTTTATGAACATAAGAATAAATTTGTAGATAGTTTTAGTAAGAAGTATAACTTAAATAAGCTTGTTTATTTTGAGGTTTATGAAAATATTGAAGAAGCTATAATTAGGGAGAAACAGCTTAAGAAATGGAATAGGGCTTGGAAAGATAGAATTATAAATACTATGAATTCTGACTGGGTTGACTTATATGATAAAATTTTAAGCTAAAAAAGCCTATATTTAATAGTCATACCTGCGTAGGCGGGTATCTCTTACGTTTTGGCTTACTATAGAAAGATTCCCGCCTGCGCGGGAATGACCAGAAGTATTAAATTTAATAGTTTTATAAACTTATAAATTGGGTTGGAGATAGAAGAGATGAGTATAGATGTTGGTGTAATAATGGGCTCTAAATCTGATTGGGGTACAATGAAAGAATGCTGTGATATCTTAGATAGCTTAGGTATAAGCTATGAATGTGAGGTTGTATCTGCACACAGAACTCCAGATAAAATGTTTAGCTATGCTGAAACTGCTAAACAAAGAGGTCTTAAGGTTATAATCGCTGGAGCTGGAGGAGCTGCTCACTTGCCAGGTATGGTTGCTGCAAAAACTGATCTGCCAGTTTTAGGAGTACCAGTTAAATCTAGTACATTAAGTGGTAAAGATAGTTTACTATCTATAGTGCAAATGCCAGCTGGCATTCCAGTTGCTACTTTTGCAATAGGAGTAGCAGGAAGTAAGAATGCGGCACTTTTTGCAGCTAGTATTTTACAACATACAAACCCTAAAATAGGTGAGGCATTAGAGAAATTTAGAGCCGATCAAACTAAGACTGTTTTAGAAAATCCAAACCCTAGAGAGCAGTAGGTAGGTATGAAAATAGGTATTATTGGAGCAGGCCAGCTTGCTAGAATGTTAAGTATTGCAGGTACACCTCTTGGACTAGAGTTTCATTGTTTAGGCAAGTTAGGTGATTGTGCTGAAGAGGTTGTAAAAAGTGTTACAGATATTGATTTAGATAAGGTCAATGAGGTTGTAAATTGGGCTAAGCAATTTGATGTGATAACTTTTGAAAATGAAAACATATCTCATGAGCTTATAAAAGCAGTTAATCATGAGGTCAATGTTTATCCATCTGCTAAAGCTATAGCGATTTCACAAGATCGCTTACTTGAAAAATCTTTTATGCGTGATCATGGTATTGAGACTGCAAAGTTTGTCAATATTGATAGTTTGGATAAACTTGAAGATGCTGTTAAAGAGCATGGGTTACCTGCGATAATTAAAACACGTAGATTTGGTTATGATGGTAAAGGTCAGTTTGTAATTAAATCACAAGATGATATTGCTAAAGCTCGGAATGCTTTAAAGGATGCACCTGATGGTCTTATATATGAGGCTTTTGTGGATTTTGATTATGAAGTTTCTCAAATATGTACAGCTGATATTAAGGGTAATATTGTATTTTACCCGTTAGCTAAAAATATTCATAAACAAGGTATAATAGTTGAGTCAGAAGCACCTTTTGAAAATGATGTTTTACAAGCAAAAGCTCAGCAGGTTGCAAAAACTTTAGTTAAAGAATTTGGCTATGTAGGCACGCTTGCAATTGAGTTTTTTGTCAAAGGTGATGAGTTGATTGTAAATGAAATAGCTCCTAGAGTGCATAATAGTGGTCACTGGAGTATAGATGGTGCAATTACATCACAGTTTGAGAATCATGTAAGAGCTATAGCTGGATTAATTCTAGGTGATACTACAAGTAGAAAAACGGTGATGCTAAATTGTATAGGTGGTATGCCATCGACAAAAGATTTATCTTCTTTAGATAGAGTTAAAATTCATAATTATAACAAAGAGCCTAGGAAAGGGCGTAAGGTTGGGCATTTAAATCTTAATATCAATGATGAAACAGATGAGTATCAGCTTTTGCAGGCTAAGAAGTTAATAGCTCTTTCTGAAGAACTTTAATTAAAAGTTATTTCTCAATAATTACATACATAGGCAGTCTATTTTAAGTTTATTTCTCTAATATATTTCAAAACTTAATTTGAAGGTATATGCTTTAGTAATCATAGAAGAATTTAGTATAAGTATGGATAATAAAGTTTTACTAATTACTGGATCAAGTAGAGGTATTGGTGCTGCTACGGCAATTCAAGCAGCAAAAAAAGGATATTCTGTATGTATTAACTACCTAAATGATGAGGATTCAGCGTTTAAAGTTAGAGATAAGATTTTAGAAATTGGCGCTAAATGTATTGCTATACAAGCTGATGTTTCTGATGAAAAAGAAACTTCTGAATTATTTAAAATGATTGATAATAAAATGGGAACTATTACTCATCTAGTAAATAATGTCGGTATTTTAAAAACTAAAATGCCTTTAATACAAATGAGTGGCGAGCGTATTAAAACAGTTATTAATACAAATATTATGAGTCATTTTTACTGTTGTAAAGAAGCAATAGTTAGGATGTCTAAAGTTAACGGTGGCAAGGGAGGCTCTATCGTAAATGTTTCATCTGGTGCTTCAAGAAGTGGTTCACCATTTGAGTATGTTGATTATGCAGCTTCTAAGGGTGCTATTGATACTCTAACAACTGGACTTGCTAAAGAAGTCGCTGCAGATGGTATACGTGTGAATTGTGTTAGACCTGGATTTATCTATACAGATATTCATGCTGATGGAGGTGAACCCGATAGAGTTGATAGGATTGCCAAAACCTTGCCTATGAATCGAGGAGGTAAGCCTGAAGAGGTTGCAGAAGCTATTTTATGGTTATTAAGTGATAAGGCATCCTTTGTTACAGGTAGCTTTACAGATCTATGTAGTGGTTTATAAGTTCTTTATACCGCGCCAAAAGCATTTTTGATCCAGTTAATATCATTCTCATTTATAGCAATTAAGTCAAAACGACATTCATAATTTTCATAGTTGGGATTTTGCTGTAAGAAGATATTTGCTGCATTTATTAGCTTTTGTTGTTTGCTATAAGTAAGCATCTCTTCAGCTTTAGCAAATCTAGTCTTGCTACGATATTTAACCTCAACAAAAATCAGAATATCTTTATCTAGGGCAATAATGTCAATTTCGCCATACGGTAGAGCTTTAAAATTTTGATCTATAATTTTTAAACCTTGAGAGTTTAAGAATTTACAGGCTTGTAACTCTGCTTTGTTGCCAATGTCTGTCTTAGTTTTATTCATATCTTTGAGTGATAGCATAATGTATTCTTTTATTACGAGGTTTTTATGTCATTCCCACGCAGGTGGGAATCTTTATAGTCTTAACCACTAGTCAAGGGAATCCGAATCAAGTCTGGAATGACAGTTAAATTTACAGCTAACTAATTCCACTATGTCTAAGTAGTGCCTCTTCACTAGGTTTGCGACCCATAAATGCCACGAAGTTATCCATAGCATCACGTGAAGAACCTTTTGAAATAATATTTTCAAGTAGATCTTGGCCGACTTTATCACTAAGAATCCCTTCTTGTTCAAAACGAGAGAAAACATCTGAAGATAGTATTTCTGCCCATTTGTAGCTATAGTAGCCAGCTGCATAACCCCCAGCAAAGATATGAGAGAAACCATTTTGGAACTTATTATAGCTAGGAGTTTTCATTAGATTTATTTTTTCTCTTACACTATCTAACTCATCTTGGATGTCTGCTACTGTTGTTAGTTTCTTATAATGAATATTCATATCAAAGATAGCAAATTCAAGTTGTCTAACCATCATTAAAGCTGCATGGAATTCTCTTGTGCCAACAAGCTTATCTATTTGCTTTTTAGTTAATGCTTTTCCATCGCGAGAGCCAGACATTAACTCTAGGCCTTCTTCACTCCAACAGAAGTTTTCCATAAATTGGCTTGGTAGTTCGATAGTGTCCCATTCAACTCCATTTGTTCCAGAAATAGATGGTATGCTAACTTGGGATAATATATGGTGTAATGCATGACCAAATTCATGAAAAAGTGTAACAACATCGTTATGAGTTAAGTTGGCGCCATCTTTTGAAGGAGCAAGGAAATTACAGTTAACATAAGCAGCAGGCTTTTGTTTTTGGTTAGCGGAGTTAATAAATGCTGTACGTGATCCATCCATCCATGCACCACCACGTTTATTATCCCTAGCAAAAAAATCACAAATTATACTGCCAATATATTCATCATTCTTATAAAAATCAAAAGTCTGTTGCTCATCTATATATTTGGCATATTTTGTATTTTCGCGTATTTCTAACCCATATATTTTATTAAGTATAGTAAATAAACCTTGTTGAACTTTTTCTAGAGGAAAATATTTTCTTAGCTCTTCTTCTGTAAAGTCAAACTTAGCTTTTTTTAGTTTTTCAGAATAATAGGCCGTATCCCAAGGTTGTAATCCATCAACTAAACCGGCATCTTCAGCAAATCTACGCAGCTCGTTAAGATCTTTTTTTGCTTGTGGTGTAGATTTCTCTAAAAGGTTGTTTAGAAGTTCTAATACTTGCTCTGGAGTCTCTGCCATTTTTGTGAAAAGCGAGTTTTCAGCATAGTTTTTAAAACCTAATATTTCAGACTTTTCAATACGTAACTTAAGTATTTGTTCAATTATTTGATCGTTGTTAAAGTTCTTATTGTCTGCTTCTTTTGATGCCTTTGTACAATATGCTTTATAGAATTTTTCTCTTAGGGACCTGTCATCTGCTTGTTGTAAAACTGCAAGATATGTTGGGATATCAATACCAAGAGCATATTCATCACTTAGCTGTTTTTGTTTTGCTTTAGCTTTTGCAGCCTCAATAGTATTGCTTGATAAACCTTTAAGCTCTTTTTCATCACTTGTAGAGTATATCCAATCCATTGTTGCATCTAAAACATTATTTTCAAACTTTGAACTTAGTTGTGCTAACTCTTGAGATATTTCTTGTAGGCGCTTTCTTTTAGCCTCATCAAGATTTACACCTGATTGCTCAAAACTAACTATGGCTTTACGCACTGCTTGAGTTTGCTCTTTATCAAGCTTCTGCTTCTGAACTAGCTTGTATAAACTGTATAATTCCTTATTTTGTCCAACTTTTGTATAAAATTCGGTTAGCTTAGCTATAGCGTATTCATAACTCTCACGTAGCTCTTTAGTGTTACAAACAGCATTCATATGTGAAATAGAAGAAAAAGCCTGAGTAATTTTCTCATCATTTTCTTCTAACTTTTGTAGTGTATTCCAGCTTGGGTTTTTAGTCTCTAAAGCTTGTTTTAAATTTTTATCAGCTATTTCCAATAAAGAATCTATAGCAGGTTTTACTTCATTTATTTTAAACTGCGAAAGATTTGGTAAATCAGTATTTTGAGTTATTGAATTCATAATCACCTTAAAATATTGTTTAGATATAATATTGATAAGTTATAATTTTATATATGATAACTATATTATTATAATCAAGGTTTTTTTACTATGATGAGTTTACAAGAAGAAAAAATAACTGCGCCAGTTTTTTTTAAAGAATATATCGATGGTAGGTTTAGGTTAAATATTGGTGAGTATGATTATCCTCTTATTTTATCCTCAACAGAGGTTCTTGATTATAAAGACAAGATCACTGATGTAAAAGATATTCAGAAAAGTCATTTAGGACTTATTCTTAAAAATGATCCAGAAATTGTGATTATTGGAACTGGCAGAGCACAGATTATACCACCTGTTGAGGTAATAGCAGAATTAGCTAAGAATGGTAAGAGTGTCGACTTTATGGCAAGTGATGTGGCATGTAAAACCTATAATTTGTTAGTAAATGAAAATCGTAATGTTAGCTGTATAATTATTTAGTAAATAACTTGTGTTTTTTTTTAAATTATTGATATAATCAAAGTGAATGTTAAATAATATAAAATTACTTTTCAGGAGCGTGGATTATGAAAAATATAGTTAGATTAAGTGCAATTTCTTTAGCTGTTATTGGGCTGGCAAGTTGTTCAACTTTAGGCTTTGATAGTAAAGATGCAAAAGACTCTCAAGGTCAGCAGGTTAAAACACAAGAAACAACAACTTCAGCATCAGGGGCAACTGCACCGACAGCTTCAGTTAGTCTTAAGAAAAATAGCCAAGATCAAATTGTTGCAACAATATATACTACATATAATAATAATCCTCAAGGAAGTGTTAAATTACAATGGGAAGCTCCTAAAGATACTAAGTGTTATGATACTAGTTTCCCAATTACTAAGTATAGTGATAAGAAAGATAAAACTTGGGCATCTGTTGAAATCAAACAAGGTAAGACATACTGTCACGGTACATGGACTGCAAATGTTCTATTTGATAATAATGTAATTGCTACGGATTCAATAACTGTTTAGTACCTTTAAATAATCTCTTTTATTTTTCTATATATTTTTATCTTACCTTGTGTGCTATGACGCAATTGTTTTGTTGTTTTATAAGTGTCATAGTATTATAAAAAGATTATCCTACTATTGTAATATTTGCAGTAGCATCTATTATGACAT
Organism: Francisella sp. 19X1-34; assembly: GCF_041102755.1. Taxonomy (NCBI): domain Bacteria; kingdom Pseudomonadati; phylum Pseudomonadota; class Gammaproteobacteria; order Thiotrichales; family Francisellaceae; genus Francisella; species Francisella sp. 19X1-34. The sequence goes on along the minus strand of NZ_JBGCTX010000034.1, from coordinate 13,530 downwards.
AATGTGCTTTAGATCCGTTGAAGCAAATATGGCAGCTGTAACAAGCACAAAAAAATTAACATATCACGCCTTCACAAAACTTAGCTTCTAAAATATCTCAACAAATTAATCAGTTAAAGGTTAGCAGTAGATAGTTAAATATAATATTCTTGTAACATATCTTCTTTACTTGTCTTGTTCAAATGTTAAAATATAGCTTGTGTTAGAAACTGATTAAATTTTTATGAAGAGATATTTAACTATTTAGTTTTTTGATCAGTAGTTTAATAAAGTAAAAAAAGAAATTGATATTTAACAGCAAAATCAATCTCAAAAAATAGAAAGTAAATAGGTGAGAGTTAATGAAAAAAATAGCGCTTTGTATAATGGTCTTAGGGTTGGCGAGCTGTAGTGATACGTATCACTCTTTTAGTAAGTCTTATAGTTCTTTTATTAGTGGGTTGTATGGTTCTAATGATTCAGTGAAAGTTAATCCTGACGATCAATTAGATAATCCAGATCAAGATGGAGAAGATTTATCAGTTGATAAGCCAACAGCTACTTTAGACTTAAAGTATAAAGCTAAAACTCATGAGATTGATGCCAAGATTCTTACAAATTGGAATGGGGCGCCTCAGGGCACAATTTATCTAACTTGGTCGGCTCCTAAAGATACTAATTGTTATAGTACTTCTTTCCCTATTACTAAATTTAAGGATACTCAAGATATCACAAGTGATAGCCAAAGTGTTCTTAGCGATGATAAAATATGTCAAGGAAAATGGACAGCAACAGTTGTTAATAAGTCCGATAACTCTATTTTAGCCAAAGGCTCTGTTTCTATCAAATAATTAGAATTTCTAATCTTTTCAAAGAATAAAATCTATATTTTTGCTAAACTATTAGATTAAATAAGTTTTGTAATTTGGAAAAGATAATAATGAAGCAAATCATGCAGAAAATCACATATAGCGATTGTGTTTTTTACTTTTTAGCACTAGCTATATTTTTTGTATTTTTAATGCCTTTTATGCATTATACAACATTAAATATAATGCCTATATCTGGTGAAAAAGGAAAGTATTTTAATGATCTACTCTCGGTGAATATTTATCTATTTATTGATAGGTACTACATATTCTACTATAGCCTTTGTGTGGCAAGTGTTGCGATTTTGGTTAATAAACTGTTGTTATCAAAGGTAATAGAATTATTTAAAAGCTTTTCAAAAATAATTAAATATGCGATAGTTATATTTTTTATTTTAGGGATTATTTCATCGGCTTTTGCTATATCTCCTTCAATAGCATTTAAAGGTGTATCGGTGACATTTCTGCAATTTTTTTGTGTTTTATTTATTGCAGTTTATGTTAAAGATAACTTTAAGAGTGTACAAGTTTTTTTCGCAATTATATTGTTGTCACTAATATTCTTTGGAGGAGCTTTATTTCTTCAGTTATCTTTAGCTAACTATTCTGTATATGGTTCAATTATAGCTGGGAATATACAGAAAATTTTATTATTTATGTATAATTGTTTAAACCCTCGCTTCTTAGATAATTATTTTAGTTGGTTTTTACCACTTTTACTTTTGCCATGGGTTGCTGACTTAAGACCTATATATAAAATTGGAGCATTTATAGCTCTAACTCTTTCTTGGTTTATATTGATTAATCATGCTTTTAGAACAATATTTGCAGAGTATATAGTGATATTGCCATTAATTTTTATTTTTGCACGTCAATACTTTAAGTTGATATTTACGCTAATGATATCTACATTAATATGTGGCTTTTTGTTAGATCTGTTTTATATTAATTTTATTATGGCCAATGTATATTCGGGAATGACTTCAACAGAAGATCTTTTAAGAACAGGTATGAGTGGTAGAATTCCTCTATGGAAAGAAGCTTTTTGGGTTGGGATTGATCATCCTTTAACAGGGGTGGGTCAGTGGAACTATTTAGCAATTACTAAGCGCCCTGATGGATATCCTCATAATATATTACTTGAAATATGGTCACAATGGGGAATACCAGCATTTATAGCAGCGGCAACAGTGATTATTACAAGTATTAAAAATTTATTTAAAAATAGAATAGAAATATGTGCAAACCCATATTATCTTATATTTTTAATGATGCTGACAGCTGGCATGATAGATGGTATGTTAAATGCAATGTTTAAGACAGCATTAGGATTATTTGGTTGTGTTTTTGTATTTGGATTTTGTCTATCTATTTTTGCTAATAAGATTCAAACTATAGATAATATAAACATATCAAAGGTTAGTTACTTAACAATTAGTTTAGCTATAATAGTTAGTCTATTCTGTATCCTTATTTTACCTATTATTTTTCCGCCAATGTGGATTTAGTTAGTATTTTATTTTAGAAATTTGATTGTAGATTATATTATAAATTAAAATAAAGCTTAGATTTTATTCTTTACTCTCAAAGGGCACAGCATAATCACATTCCGTATTAGGACATGCTTTTTGCTCACCATCTTTTTTAGTTGTCTTATGTAAAAGAATTGGAGAGTTACATTTAGGGCAAGGCTCTTTTATTGGTGGATACCAGTAAGCATTCTTACATTTAGGAAATCCTGAGCAGGCATAGAAGACTTTGCCTTTACGTGATTTCTTTTCAACAATATGGTTTTTATTACATTTAGGACAAACAACACCAGTATCCTTAGGTTTTTCTAGTGGTTCCATATGCTTACATTTCGGATAGTTAGAGCAGCCTATAAACTTGCCATAGCGGCCTTGTTTGATATGTAAATCTGATTCGCATTCTGGGCATTTTCTACCTTCAACTATTGTAGGCTCTTCTTTTTCAATTTCTTTGCCATCACTATCAACACGGCGAGTATATTTACAAGTTGGGTAGTTAGTACAACCAATAAATCGACCATTCTTACCTAGACGAGAAGATAATTTGCTACCACATTCAGGACAGTCTTCATCAAGCTCTTCAGTAACTACATCTTTACGTGAAACATCTTCAGAGATTTTATTTATTCTTTCAATAAAAGGGTGCCAGAAGCTATTTAGAACACTTAAGTAATCATTTTTATGGTGAGCAATTTCATCAAGCTCTTTTTCTAGACCTGCTGTGTATGAGTATTCAACATATTTTTTGAAGTATTCTGTTAAGAATTTGTTTACAATACGGCCTTTGTCAGTAGGGATAAAACGACGTTTTTCAACACTTACGTATTCTCTTTGCTGCAGTGTAGAGATAATTGTTGCATAAGTAGAAGGTCTTCCGATACCATATTTTTCTAGAGCTTTCACTAACGATGCTTCTGTATAACGGGGAGGAGGTTCTGTTGAGTGAGCTTTAACAATCACATCATTAAGTTTTATTTTTTCACCTTTTTCGAATTTAGGTAAAGTTATCTCATCATCTTCGCCTTTGTCATCTTCATCTTTCTCAACGTTGTAGATTTTTAAAAATCCAGCATCAACAATAACAGTTCCTGTAACTCTAAACTTGTGTTTGTTATTTTCTGTGATTAAATCAATGGATGTACTATTTAATGTTGCATGCTTCATTTGAGATGCGATAGTTCTGTTGTAGATTAAACTATAAAGTTTAAATTCATCAGCCGTTAGGCGCTGCTTTATTGACTCAGGAGTTCTATTTGCAGCAGTTACACGAATAGCCTCATGAGCTTCCTGAGCATTCTGTGATTTTTTACCAAAAACTCTAGGCTTAGCTGGTAACATATCTTTATCATATTTTGATTCAATAAAGCTTCTAATGTCATTAAGAGCATCATTAGAAAGGTTAGTAGAGTCGGTTCTCATATATGAAATAAGACCAACAGATTCACCATTTCCTAAATCTATACCTTCATATAGTTTTTGTGCTGTAGACATGGTTCTTTTTGCAGTAAAACCAAGCTTTTTAGAAGCTTCTTGTTGCAATGTTGAAGTTATAAAAGGAGGATATGGATTTCTTCTTGTTTTCTTTTCAGTAATTCCATCAACAATTAAAAAACCATTAGCATCTTTTAAGATAGTGTCTTTTGCAGTTTCAGCATCTTTGTCTTTGCTAAAAGTAAATTGCTCAACTTTTGTATTGTCAAATTCTATTAAATTAGCGAGGATCTTTTTCTTTTTGAAAGTATCAGCTGTTAAACTCCAGTAATCTTTTTTGACAAAGCTCTCACGCTCAATTTCACGTTCAACAATCATTCTTAGTGCGGGACTCTGAACTCTTCCAGCAGATAAGCCACTAGTGATTTTGCGCCATAGTAGTGGGGATAAATTAAAACCAACTAAAAAATCTAAAGCTTGGCGTGCTTTTTGAGCATTTACTAAGTCCATAGAAAGCTCTTTAGGGTTTTCTATAGCATTAGTAACAGCTGACTTTGTGATCTCGTTAAAGCTGACTCTATAGACATTTTTATCCTTAAGTAGGCGTGAATTTTTTAAAACTTCTTTAACATGCCAAGATATTGCTTCACCTTCTCTATCTGGATCGGTAGCAAGATAAATGCTATCTGCATCTTTAGCCGCTTTTTTGATCGCATCTAAATGTTTTTTACTTCTATCGCTAGTTGTAAATTTAATTTTGAAGTTATCGTTTACATCTATAGAAGTATCTTTTGATGGTATCTCACGTACATGACCAAAAGATGCAAGAATATTAAAGTCATTTCCCAAATATTTTTTTATAGTCTTTGTCTTTGCAGGAGACTCTACGATTACTAAATTTTTTGCCATTTTAAAACCTTCGAAATGAATTTTTTGTAAAAAGAGTATTTGAAACACTCACAAGTGATCTAATAAAATATAAGAAAACATCTAACATATCAATAGTTAATATACAAAAGTTGGTTTTATAGCAGACAAATATAGACTATAATCCTATAAGTATTTTATATAAATAAAATAAAGCTATACATTTTAAGGTTTAAAAAAATGGATCAAAAAAATGCAAAAGTAATTTCTTTGTTACAGCAAAAGGGCGGCTCTGGAAAAACTACAACAGCTATAAATATTGCTTGTGGGTTGAAAGAGTTAGGTTTTAGGGTTGTTATAGTAGATATGGACAAAGATAAGCCTGATGCTTATATGTGGATGACAAAAAATGATGAATCTGAAGGTTTTGTTTATAACTTGGATGAAAAAAGCGTCAGAGAAAAGGTTGCTGAGCTAAAATCTGATTTAGACTATATTGTTATTGATACACCGCCTAATTTTCAAACAGCGGCTTTAAAATCAGCTTTATTGTCTGATTTGGTAGTTATACCATGCTCGCCAAGCGGAATGGATTTATCTGGTCTTATTGAAGCGAAAGACTTAGCTTTAACTGCAGATAAGCCATATAAGTTTTTTGCAAATAGAGTTCAAATGCAATCAAATATGTCAAAAAGTTTGATGGATTTTTTTGAAGAAGATGGTAATTTTTTTGAAGCGTATGTTTCTCAAAGTGTTAAGTTTATAGAGTCTGAAGCTGAAGGTTTATATATTGGTGATTATGCAAAACAGAGTAAAGTTCACGTACAAGTTAAAAAGCTTGCTAGAGAGATAACTGAGTTCTTTGGAGAAAATAATGGCTAAGAAAGTATCTTTAATGAATCGTAAAATTAATCAAAAAGTTCATGATACTGTAGGACAAGAAAAAAAAGATATACTTAGGGCAATGCAACTACAGGAGCTTAATGAGCAAGCTAGTAAAGTAGGGCAGCTTTTTGAACTACCTTTAAATATTGTTCAGCCAGATAAAGATCAGCCACGTAAAACCTTTAAAAATATTGCGTCATTAGCTAAAAGTATTAAAGAAAATGGTGTGATTCAGCCAATTATTGTTACAACTAAAAAAGAAGATGGCTTGCATTATATAATAGCTGGGGAAAGAAGGTATCTAGCAAGTAAAGAGGCTGGTCTTACAACAATCCCTTGCATAGTTAGACAAGAAGAGTCTGATGCTAGTATTGTACTTTTGCAACTTTTAGAGAATGATCAGCGTGAAAGTGTTTCACCGTTTGAAGAAGCTGATGCTTTAAAAGATTTGATAAATAATAAACAAATGAAGAAATCTGATATTGCTAAGATCTTAGGAAGAGATAATAGCTGGATTTCGATGCGCCTTAAGATTTCAGATTCTGATGATAATATTCGTGAATTGTCTGAAAAAGGAATTATAGATGATGTAAGAACTCTTTATGAATTAAAAAAGTTTGCTGAAGAGATTCCTCAGGGAGCAGAAGAGTTTGTCAAAAGAGCTCTAGAAAATAAAATTTCAGGTTCTTATAGGGCAGCAATTACAAGATATAGAGATAACTGGAAGCGTAAGGCTGAGATATTGGATGATTCAAGCGTAGATGTAATAAATATCAAAGATATTTCTAAAGATAAAAATCTGTTAAAAATAAAAGGCTCTCGTTTAGGTGGTAAAGCACATACATATACTTTTGAAATTACTGAAGAGTTTAAGAAGATATTATTCGAAGCACTAATAAAATAGAGTTATAAAAATAACAAAATGAAAATAGCAATTTTACAAACAGATCATATACCTGAGCATCGAAGGGTAGTTTCAGGGGGGAATTATCCCGATATGTTCGCTAATCTGTTTTTTAAGTTATCAGTGGTTGTTGATTTGGATATTTTTGATGTAACCGAACAGGAGTATCCTGAAAACTATGATATTTATGATGGTTTTATAATAACTGGTAGTAAGGCCACAGCATTTGATGATTTGGCTTGGATAGCTAAATTGAGATCTGAAATAGTTAAGCTTTATAATAAAAATAAAAAGATAATCGGAATTTGCTTTGGTCATCAGATATTAGCTCAAGCTTTAGGCGGTAGGGTTGAGCGTGGGCCAGAAGGCTTTGCAGTAGGTGTGAGAAATGTCAAAGTTCTAAAGCAAAAAAGCTGGATGAAGCCATTTCATAATTATTTAAGTTTGTTATTTTATCATCAAGATATGGTCGTGGAATTACCTGAGGGTTCTGAGCTTATAAGTACGAGTGATTATTGTAAGGTGCAAATGTTTTGTATAAATAGTCATATCCTTGGGATTCAGGCACACCCAGAAATGCTAAAAGTTCATAATCATGCTTTGATAAAAGAGTATCAAGATGATATTAAAAATGAATTTCAGCATGCTTTAGAGAGTTTGAGAATAAGAGATAATAGTTTGATAATAGCTCATTGGATGGTCAATTTTTTTGAGTATAAGGATCAGTAAAGAATATGAATATAAATAGACTTGTAGTTTTTGGTGATAGTCTTTTAGATAATGGTAATATTATGAAAACTCTTGATATACCAGGAAAGCCTTATTTTGATGGAAGGTTTTCTAATGGTTTTGTCTCTACTGAGTATTTAGCTGAATTGATAGCTAAAGAACAGCAGTCACAAGAGGTTAAGCATAAAAATTATGCAATAGGAGGAGCTTTAACTCATGGTCCTAACCCATCGTCTTTACTTAAACACCATTCGTTTCCTGTATCTCAGCAGTTAGCAAGATTTGAGAATGAAGAAGGTAGGTTTGCTAGCGATGATATGGTTATTATAAATGGTGGTGCTAATAATTTTATGTTTACCGTTTATAATGAAATACCATATATAAATTTAACAGCAAAACTAAGAGTTGCTAGAGACCTTAAGAAGATTCTTAGAAAGGCTATCTTAATGGGAGCAAGAAATATAATAGTTTGGAATATTCCAGATGTAACAAGAGCGCCCGGATATAAAGAGTATTTATCAAACTGGGTAGGTAAGTTTTTTAAATCTTATTTGCAGTTAAATATTAATTTGCAAAATGGTTTATTAAGAAATAGAGTTACTGATTTGCAAATGCTTTTTCCTGAGGTAAACCTTAAGCTCTTTGACTTTTTTACATTGTTAAATGAATGTATTGATAATCCTGTGAAGTATGGTTTTGAGAATGTTACTGATGCTTGTATTGATAGTTATGGTGGGGCTGACTCATTAGGTAATATTCAGTATGATATAGAGATTTTGGGAGATCCTGAGAAGTATTTATGTTGGGATTATTGTCATCCAACAGCAAAGGCAAATAAAGTTGTCGCTAACAGAATGTTTGAGTTGTGGAAATATAACGTTTAAATTTCTTTCTATATTAGAGCTCTTATAAGTTAAGATTATTGCAGTAGAATTTTTGTATTTCTTTATCAGATTTAGATATATTTTATATATTGCCTTTAAAAAACTAAAAAGTGAAATAATATAAAATGAAAAAAACAACTCAATTTAGACATTTATTAAATGATAACAAGATTTCAATAATGCCTAGCGTGCATGATCCTCTTTGTGCCAAACTTGCTGTGGATGCAGGTGTTGAGCTTATATGTTGTAGTGGTTATGCAAATTCAGCGGCTTTTCTTGGTGCTGGTGATGCTTCTTTAATGTCCTCATCTGAAATGGTAAGTTGTTTATCCCGTATCGTGGATGCTGCTAATTGTCCAGTTTTTGCCGATGCAGATACTGGATATGGAGGTATTCCAAATGTTATTCGAACAATAAAACTCTTTGAAAAGGCTGGTGCAGCTGGATTGTTTATTGAGGATCAAACTTTTCCAAAAAGATGTGGGCATATGCAAGGAAAGTCTATTATTAGTAAAGAAGAAATGGTTTGTAAAGTTAAGGCTGCTGTTGATACTCGTCAAGACCAGGATTTTGTTATTATGGCAAGGTGTGATGCTATTGCATTGGAGGGTTTTGAAGCTGCTATTGAGCGTGCTAATGCTTATGTTGAAGCTGGCGCAGATGCAATCTTTATAGAAGCTCCAGAATCTGTAGAGCAACTTGAAGCTATTCCATCTTTAGTTCCAGAGGGAGTTTACCTAATGGCCAATATGATTCCACAAGGCATAACACCTATACTACCTGCTGATAGACTTGAAGCTTTAGGTTATCATATAGCAGCTTATCCAACAGATAATTCACGAATTATTGCAAAAGTTATTGGAGATTATATGGAGTCTTTGGTCAAAAATAGAAATAACTCTGAGTTTGAGCATTTAATGATGGGGTTTGAGGAGTTTAAGTCAAAAGTCGGGCTTACTCAGTTATGGGAAAAAGAAAAAATGTATATGAAATAAGTTTAAAATAGCTATTTAGAGATATCCAGGTTTTATGTTAAGAGATATGTTGACTATAGATTTTGATCCAGATAGTTATCCAGATTTTTTAGTCGTATTAAAATCCCAAATTAAAAACTATAGTGAAGAGTCTAAATACCATAGTCATTCTAAAGCTCAATTAATATTACCAATAAAAGGATCTGTTCAATCAAATATTGAAGGAGATATTTGGGTAGCTCCTTTAGGAAGTGCTCTATGGATTCCTAGCTATGTTTATCATAATAGTTTAATAAGTGAATATAATGAAGTATGTATGGTTTTTATAAATAGATCTATACTAGGGGAAATGCCAGAAAAAGCTTGTGTAATATACACTTCGCCACTGATAAAAGAGCTGGTCTTATATTTATCACAGCAAAAGATAGTAGATCAATTAGAACTAAAAAATCAAAAATTGGGGAGTGTTCTAGTAGATCAATTATCAAATATGTTACCAACTTCTTATAATTTCTCACTACCTACTGAAGATCTTTTACGAGAGGTAGCTTTAGAGTGGTTCAAAAAACCAACAAAATATAAATATATTTCAGATATGGCTTATAGGTGCTCAGTTAGTGATAAGACATTATCAAGGAAAATTAAGAAAAATATTGGAATGAGCTTTAGTGATTGGAAAAAACAATTACATATTGTTGTGTCATTACAAAAGTTATATGAGGGTTATTCGGTAGATTGGGTGTCTGATTATTTGGGGTATGAATCAACGAGTACTTTTGTTACTTTCTTTAAGAGAATTTTTAAATGTTCTCCTAAAAGGTATGTTAAAAACTACTGTCAGAATAATTCTTAAATATCATCAATGGTTATTTTTTCAGGATTTGCAACAAAAATTGAAAAAAGAACCATAATTATTGATATACCAATACAGATAATAAGTGGTAGCTTCCAGCTAGAAGTTATTTGATGGTATAGGCCTGTTACAATTGGTCCAGCAGCAGCCAGGATATATGCTATTGACTGAGATTTTCCAGAAAGGATAGCTGCTATTTGCGCATTGCTAGTTCTGACACCTATTAATATTAAGCTAACCATAAATGTACCACCAATTCCAATTCCTAATAATATAATAGCAATAATGGTAACTGCTTTAAGTAAAAGTAATAGCGTGCCTAAGCAAGTACATAATGCTAATAATAAGGATAGGATATTTTTATTATTTAATGTTTTCATAAGAGGAATTATTATTAGCACAGGTAGACTCGAAGACATTTGGAATAACCCTGCTAAATAACCAGAGTCTTGTATAGAGTAGCCTTGGCTTTCTAAAATAGAAGGTAACCAAGTCGAAAAAGTATACATTAATATTGCACTACTTGATAAAAAGATACTTATTTGCCATGCGATTTTAGATTTCCAAACATGACCATGTATATTTGTGGAACCACTATTTTTAGGTAATAGAGTTTTACTTTTAAACTGAGGTAACCATATAATTAGTGTTATTATACCAAGTATTGCAATGCTTGATAATGATAGTGTTAGACTAGAATTTTTAGAAAAAGAAAGGTTTCTTGCACAATGCATTATTGGTACCATTACACTAATAGTTAGCCAAGATCCTAATCCCATCATCAAGCCATATATAGATACCATAAAAGGAATGTTATTTGGGAATTTTTGCTTTATAAAAACTGGCATTAGAACATTTGATATTGTGATACCAACCCCTATGATAATAGTGCCTAAAAAGATTGTATATATGTTGATATAAGAACGTACTAGTATACCGATGATTATTAGTACTATGGATATCATTAGATTTGCTTCTAAGGAGCGTTTCTTTGCAAAAGAAGATATAAATAATGATAATGTTGCAAAAATTAGTAATGGTAAGCTGACCAATAATCCAGCAGTTACGGGAGATATGTTGATCATATTTACAATATTGCTAAGAAGAGGTGATATAGATGTAATAGGAGCCCTTAAAATGGCAGCTATTAAAACAATTCCTATAAAGGAAATAAAGATATGTTTAGTATTTTTCATTTGATTGTTTATAGATTCTTACGTATTTGTATATTATGATCTTTATTTCTTTTTTCTTGGCGACTATTTGTTTTGTTTAGAGGACATTTTAATTTTGTAAGACTAATGAAAGAAATTCTCTTTGAGGTAGTCTTTAGAAGTGATTTAGGTTTAAATATGAAACTTTAAATTGTTGACCATTTTGGTTCTTATATGTGATACTTTATTTGTGCAAAGTATTTTTAATAAAAGCAAATTTTGAAAATATATTTACTTTAATGAATTAGGTGTAAAAACTAAGGAAGTTAAAATGAGTAAATTTAGTCGATATAAAGAGTGTTCAGTTCCAACAAGCTATACATTAGAGATTAATCAATCCTATAAAGAGAAATTACCTTTCGCTGATGATTCTAGTTTTTTAAATGCCAAGAGAGGGTTTATTGCACCATTAGCTAATAATGGCATCGTAAAAGATGATTCTGGCAAGATAGTTTGGGATCCAACAGAGTATGATTTTATTATTAATTCTGAAGAGGTGCCAGATACAGTTAATCCAAGTTTATGGAGACAGGCTAAACTCTTATTGATATCAGGCCTTTTTAAAGTTACAGAGCATATTTATCAAGTCAGAGGGTTAGATATTTCTAATCTAACTATAATCGAAACAGAAAATGGTATTATAGTTATCGATCCTTTAACTGTGGTAGAAACAGCTAAAGCTGCTATGGAATTATATTATAAACACCGAGGACAAAGAAAAGTTTTAGCCATTATATATTCTCATTGTCATATTGATCATTATGGTGGAGCAGCTGGAGTTGTTTCTAACCAGGATGTCGTAGATAATGAAATTCAGATCATCGCTCCAGAAGGCTTTCTAAACCATGCTATCAGCGAGAATCTGTTAGCAGGAAAGATAATGAGTCATAGAGCTAACTATATGTATGGAAATTTGATCTCTAAAAATTCTGTTGGACAAATTGGTGCTGGTTTGGGTATGACTGTTCCATTAGGGGCAACTTCATTAATTCCTCCTAATGTCACAGTTAATGAAGATGATCAAATCTTACAAATAGATGATATAGAGATGATTTTTTATATGGCGCATGATTCAGAAGCACCTTCAGAGATGTTTTTTTATATTCCTAAATATAAAGCTTTATGTACTGCTGAAGATGCGTCACAAACAATGCACAATATATCTACACTAAGAGGAGCATCTTTGCGTAATCCACTTCTTTGGTCAAAATATCTTAACGTAGCTTTGCAGAAGTGGGGAAATGAGGCTGAGATTCTTTATGCACCACATCATTGGCCATTATGGGGGGCTCATGATATTAAAAAGCATTTAACTATGCAAAGAGATTTATATCGTTATATTAATGATCAGACCTTAAGATTGGCAAATAAAGGTTTGGATATGCTAGAAATTGCAGAAAGAGTAGAGTTACCCAAAAGTTTAGCAAATTACTGGTCAAATAGAGAATACTATGGTTCTTTAAATACAAATGTGAAGGGTACTTATGCTAAATATCTAGGTTGGTTTAGTGGTAATCCTGCAGAGTTACATCCTCTTGCAACATTTGAAGCTAGTAAAAAATATATTGAATATATGGGTGGTGAAGAAGAAGTGCTAAAAAAAGCACACAAAGATTATGAAGAAAATAACTATCGTTGGGTAGCAGAGATTCTAAATAAAATTGTGATAGTAAACCCTAAAAATAAAAAGGCTAAACAATTACTTGCTAGCAGTTATGAACAATTAGCATTTCAGTCAGAAAATGCACCTTGGAGAAATTTTTATTTGACTGAAGCTTTGAAATTAAGAAAAGGCATCAAAAAACGAGGACTTGATCTTAAGAAACAGTTTAATGCCTTTATGAGTATCCCACTAGAAGCATTGTTTGATTATCTTGCTACTAATATATCTCCAGATAAAGCTCAAAATAAACCAGAAGTTAAAGTTGGTTTTGTCTTTATGGATTTAAATAAAAAAATTAGTATAAGCTTTAGTAATTCCACTCTTAGTAACACTCCAGATAGGATATATAGAAATGCGGATGCTGTTTTAAGTTTAACAAGGCCTCAATTTAATATGTTATTGCTTTCGGCGCTAGGAAATAAAAATAATGCTAAAAAGGAGTTATTGCAGCTTGCTGAAAAGAATGAATTAAAAATAGAAGGAAATATTGATAAGGTAGGATATATCCTTGATTCAATGGATGATTTTCCATATTTAAAACTATATGCATCCAGTTTGGGGACGTTATTTAGAAAGTTATATAAATTTCCGTAGCGTATAGGTGTTTTAAACTAGAATTTAAGACTAAAGATTTTTCTTCATCTTATGGGACTGTTGAAATCTGATATTAATTTTAAAATATACTGAAAAGTAATATATGATTTTTTTATGTTATGAATCAAATAGAAATGATCAGTTTAGAAGATTTA
>NZ_JBGCTX010000033.1:0-26707 GCF_041102755.1 Francisella sp. 19X1-34 | reverse complement strand
TATAGTCATTTTTTAGACAAGAAATGTAGATTTTCAAAATTTACTCCAATTATTGCTTAGATTGCAACACTCCCATATTATATTTTTTATCAGCTTTCTTTAAAGAGTTTTGCCAATTTGGGTGATGTTTCAATATTTGACAAATATTTGTGTTTGCTGAATATCCTGCTTCAGCTAAGATACCTGTGATGTTGAGAAAAAATATAGCAAATATAACAACTATTAAACTTTGTCTTTTCATAGAAATTTTAAATTTTACAGTTTTTAAACTGTGATTGGTAAGCTTTTGTATAGTTACTGACTTTTTCGGCTATTTTTTTATCTTCCTGAATCTTTGCTTTATTCTTAAATGTGCCAGCTTTATAACGTTTAAATCCAGTTGCACCAAGCATATATGCCATATATAGATTTTTGCTATCTGACATACTTATTTTTAGACTTTTTGATAATTGTGCCATATACCAACCTATAAATTGAACACTATCATTGAAGTTGTTACGTTTGGCATTTGAGTTAACATCTTGTTGAAAATGCTTCCAAGTACCATCAACTGCTTGGGCATAACCATAAGCTGAAGAGTATTTACTTTTAGCATTTGCATCAAATCTAGATTCTTGATAAATAATTGCCATAGCAAAAGCAGGAGGGAGTTTGTATTTATCTTGAGCCATTTTTAGAGGTTTTTTCCAACTAGGATGCTGGGCTAATATTTCGCAAGGCCCCATTTTATCATCGATTTTTGTTTCTTCAGAACAACTTGAGATTATAATGACAAAAAGAATTAGTAAGATATATTTAAAATTAATTTTTATTTGCATATTAAATTTAAATCAACTGCTAATAGTAATAAGGGTAAATCATATAAATTTACATTTCTAGAGATAATGAAGATATTTAATGATTAAAATCTTCTCCTACAATTGATTTGATAACAATTCCAGCTATAGTTAGACCAAATAATGATGGCATATAGCTTAGAGTACCATTTGTAGCCCTAGACCTACCTTGCTGGTTTGGTTCAGGATCTTTAGGTGGTAGGGGAGCTATACCTTTTTCAGTCGAAAAAACAGCTTTTATACCTTTTCTAACTTTCTGTTTTTTTAGACGAGTCCGCATTGCTCTTGCTAATGCGCAAACATCTGTTTTATAAATATCGGTAACTTTTATTTGTGTAGGATCAGTTTTTCCTCCAGCTCCCATACTTGATATGGTTTTTAACCCTAACTCATGTGCAGTTTTTACTAAATTGACTTTAGCATTTAGTGTATCGATAGCATCTATAACATAATCATATTTATATTGAGTAAGCAGTTCATTAGTATTTTCAGGATTTATAAAAGTCTTTAATGCATTAACATTACATTTTGGGTTGATATCTTTTATACGTTTTTTCATAACCTCAACTTTAGACATACCAATAGTACTTTGTAATGCTATAAGCTGGCGGTTAATATTTGATGGATCAACGACATCCATATCAACTATTGTTAAGTTGCCAATGCCTGCTCGTGCTAGTGCTTCTATAACAAATGATCCGACTCCACCACAACCAGCAATAAAGATATTAGCATTTTCTAATTTGCTTATACCTTGATCGCTAACTAAAATACCTGTTCTTTCTGTAATTTCTTTAATCATAATTATGAGTAAACCCTATTCATATCATTTATATAGTTATAAGCAAATAAGTTAGCATACACTTCTCCAGTTACATGATCTATCTCATTTATATCAAGCTTAACTGGTAACCAGTCAATACTACTAGTTAAAATTTTACTATTATCTAACACAAACCCATCTACTATTGCATTAGCATTTTTCATAAACTTATCATAATTTAATGGAGTAACAACAGAGTCTTCTTTAAGAGCAAATAAATACATAGGAGTTCTAGTTTGTTTACCTTGATCTACAATATCTGCTTGTTTCATTGCTTTGATCAGCTCTTTGTTAGTAAATATTTTTTGATTAAATAAGTCATACATTGAGTTGTTACCTGTAGGTATTCCATAATGAGAAGCAGATTTTTGGTTAGGATATTTTTTATATAATGCGCTATTAAATATTGCACTAGCAAAAGCTGTATTAGGCATATGTTTTTGTAGGAAGAGATTAGCAAATGTATAGTGCTTACCTTGAAGATTGCACTTGTCTTGAGAAAAAGTTGAGCATTGCATATTAAAAAAGGCACTATCAAAATCTCTTATACTAATATTCTTTGAAGTGTTTCCATAGTGTAAGTAGCTCATAAAAGTATTAGACATTAATCCTGGTTTTAAAATAGTTGTGATTAGTTTGCTATGTATAGCATATTTATCAGAATCATTATTATCAGTCATAAAATTTAGCGTAGTTTGACTAATATCATAGGCACCACTTAAGCCTGCAGCAGCCCTATATTTATATAAACTATTTAATTTGTTAACGCCTTCACAATTACCTCGCCATCCTAGACATTTTGCACTCCATATTGAATAAGCCCCGCCTTCTGAATATCCTACAGAATAAAGGTTTAGATGTTTGCCTCTAGAAAGTTTATATTTCTGGCGAATATCTTTACTAACATTATTTAATAAATCAACCGCAGTATTTACTGTTTGTCTTGGATACAGAACATATGGATGGAAGTTTTTATAATCGTCTCCCTGACCTATATAGTCTGGAGCAACAACAATGTATCCATTAGCTGCATAAATAGCTGCATAAATTGTATTAAAGAGCGTACTTGTTTTATTCTCTTTACTTAAATTAGAAGGAACCCCAGCATTATCAAAGACAGTAGGGTGATAGTATATGACTACTCCTTTTGGATGTTCTGTTTCAGCTAACATTAACAGTCCAGAGACATTAGAGTTAACTTTGCCGGTAGCTGGAAAAGAATTTGTTGTACTATAAGTTACTTTATTTAACTCAATATCTTTAATATTCTTATTAGCTAGAGATTCAACATTAATGCCATAATTTTTGACATTTTGTATATTTTTTTGACAATCTTCTTTGGAGAGTTTCTTATTACAGAAATATTTTGTTAGATAGTTTTTTTCAACATCTTGAGTTTTCCAAACAGTGGTATCAACAATCTTTGTATATCCTAGTGAAGATATTAGAAATAAACTAGTTAGTAAGGCAGTTTTTTTCATGGCTGTAAATATTTTTAAAAATATGGACTATATTTTATCAACTATTAATAATAGATGTTTTATTTTTATTAGTTTAAATCTATATTTCTTACATCAGTAACAGTCATCCCTGCTTTTAAAGCATTTATTAAACCAGGAACTCCATCCTCAAAAACATGGCATTCATTATTTTTAACATTATATTTTTCAGCTAATAAAGTGAACGCTTTTGGAGAGTCTTTACGAGGATGATTATCATCAGCTGTAATAATTTCATCAAATAAGTTTGTAAGCTCTAGTATATCCAAAGACTTGTATACATTATCTTTTTTACCACCAGATATGACAACCATAGGAATTTTTTTATAATAGTGCTTAACTAGGTCAACAACGGGTTCAATAGGTTTTGTGTCATCTAATAGCTTATGAGAGGTAGTTTTAATTTCTTCAGCAATAATAGGTGTTTGCTCACTATCAAAGTTAAAGACTTGTTCTAAAATAGCTTCGCTTGGTAAGCCATTGTACTTTTCAAGATCTACAGGAGATATAGCAATATTTTTTTTACTTAAAACATCTATCCAAGCATTAGTGTGTATGTGCATATTATTTGCAATTGTTCCATCACAATCAAAAATTAACAGCTTCGTATTTTTATGAACAGGTAAAAGCATAAGGTTTTGTCTTATTACATTTGATACCAGATATTATATACGATAAATACTGTTGACATAAGAGTAATTAATGAGCAAAATTAGTATCGTTGATTTTAATAAATAACCATAAAAATTTACTAAATGGAGGAAGATGTTATGGTATTAGTAGGAAAAAAAGCTCCTGTATTTAACGCACCAGCTGTATTAGGTGATGGTGAGATAGTAGATAATTATGATTTTGCGAAAGCTATTCAAGGTAAATATGCAGTGGTAGTTTTTTACCCGCTAGATTTTACATTTGTTTGTCCATCTGAGTTGATAGCTTTAGATAAAAGAACAGCTAAGCTAAAAGAGCTAGGTGTAGAAGTTGTTTCTGTATCTATAGACTCACACTTTACTCATAATGCTTGGAGAAATACTCCAGTAAATGAAGGTGGTATCGGTCCAGTTAAATACACTATGGTTGCTGATATAAACCAAGAAATCGTAAAAGCTTATGATGTTCAATCTGAAGGTGGTATGGCATTTAGAGGTACTTTCCTAATTGATAGAGATGGTGTAGTTCGTCATCAAGTAGTTAATGACTTACCATTAGGTAGAAATATGGATGAAGTTACTAGAATGGTTGAAGCTTTACAATTCCATGAAGAGCATGGTGAAGTTTGTCCAGCAGGTTGGAACAAAGGTGATGATGGTATGAAAGCTTCTCCTGAAGGTGTTGCAGAATACTTATCTGGCCATGTTGTAGATCTATAATTCAGTAATCTTCAATTAAATATTATTCTTTTTTTTAATTTTCTATTTTTTAAAGCTGCATAGATGAAAAAGTTTTTCTTAATCTTTATAGGTTCGTTTTTACTTACTTATAATATTTATGCAGCTAGTGATGTTATAAATACACAACAACAGTTGACTAGCGTTGATAAAGATCAAGCTGATCAAAAAAATAATTCTGCTATTGATGATGTCGAGGAGTATGAAGGCGAGGCTATCTCGTCAGGTAGTACATTTGATATCGGTAATTCATTATTAAAAGCAACCCATCTAAATAGAGTTAAGCCACCATTTTTTGATGGTATAGGTAATAATGTAATATTTTCACAAGCATTGCTTAATACACAACAAGAAACTGCAGATGGATTATTTATTTTGGAATCTCGTCAGAATGGACTTTTAAAAGATGATTATTTATATTTAGGTGGGATGGGTTCTTTTACTCCAGTATGGGGTATAGATTCTCAGAGTAGCTTATCCTCAAACTCTGTCAATAATTATGCCTTAGAATACTATGTATTAAGTACACTTGGTGAATGGACTTCTGTCTATGCTTCATTAAACACCTATACAACAAATGGTCAATGGAATGTAACTCCAGGTAATATATTTTTTATATTAGGTAATCTTGAGAAGTTTCCAATATATTCTTATGCAGCTTTATCTACGGTCAACTTTGGTAATTTTAATGAAACAACCAACTTCTTACCTACTTTGACAAGATTATATTTCATGCAATCTGGAGGCAATGTAAATGTTTCTTATAATCAATATGGATTACAGGCAAACTTTGTGTTCTTGGGATCTTCACGTAATAATAACTTGTTGCAAGTTGCTAATGCATATAATGGTAATACAAACTTAGGATATTCAGTAAATCTAAAATACACTAAGGATTTAAATAAGGTTGGAGATTATTGGTATGCTGGTGCGGCATATTCAAATGTCTCTGGTTTTACAAATCAAAATAATGATAATGTAGGTGTAGTAGATTTTAACTTTGGTATGAATATTAATAAGTTTGAATTTATCAATGAATTTGTATTTACTGATAAAGGTGTGAGTAAGACTACAGATCTTTCAGCAGGCTTTAATCTAAGAGAATCATTTTCAGCTTCAATATTTCCAGGTTTACAGTCTAAAGACTTTCTGACTAGTGGTGGACGAGTATACTCCTGGTCATCACAATTGGACTATACTTTTGATTTGTATAATAAAGACCTTGTACCTTACGTAAGTTATTCTCAGATTCAACAAGCATCGGATAACTATGCTGCTATGGTTAATACCGGATTTAGATATAATGCTTTTTCAGATGCATGGGCAGGCTTTAGCTATAGCTATATGGATGGTCGTGCAAAAGATTTTACTCAACATGATAATATACTTGCTATATATCTTAGAATATTTATTTAAAATAAATTATTTTTAATTTTATGTTAAACTACTATCGTTATTAAGTAGCTGAGGGATGAATATGCAATCTTTACCACAATGTTTGAAATGCCAATCTGAGTATGTTTATCAAGATGGAGAATTATTTATTTGTCCAGAATGTGGCTATGAATGGCAGCTAAATGAAATTGATAATGATAGTTTAGTTGTAAGAGATTCTAACGGTAATTTACTCGAGGATGGAGATATTGTAACTGTAATAAAAGATTTAAAATTAAAAGGATCTTCACAAGTTATAAAAGTGGGAACTAAAGTTAAAAATATTCGTTTAGTAGAGGGTGATCATGATATAGATTGTAAAATTGATGGTTTTGGAGCTATGAAGTTAAAATCTCAATTTGTAAAAAAAGTATAGTTATGATCATGAAGCTTGAGAAAGTTTTATTTTTAGTTTTATTAATAGCTATCTTTAGTTTGTGCTATGCATACATTGTTAATGATAATGGCAAGATTATTAGTGTTTCGGATAAACAAGCGAATTTAATCGATGATATTGAGATGCAAGAAGGTGAAGCTCTAAGTCACCAACAGATTATCCATATTATCAAGAGTAGCAGTGGCTCGTGCTTAAAATAAACATTGACCTATGTTTAAAAGAATTTTTATACTTAATATCATTTTAGTCTTCGCTATATTAAATATAGCTATGGCGGAGGATGTATCTCAGAGTGGTGATAACTCTGAAGATCAAAATAGTAAATATTCTCCTAATTTTATTAGGCAGTTAGAGTCCAATGCTTTTAGAAGAGTTTTTCCAAATGAGGACTTTCTAGATAATATAACACCCCTAAGTTATAAACAACAAGAAAAACAACAAGAGAAAATTGCCAAGCAAGCAATTCAAGATTTAGCAGTAAAAGAGGGTGAGGCTCTTTCAGATAGTGAGAAAAGGGCTGTTGCAAAAAAGAGTATTGATAATAAAATTAATGAGGCTCTAAACTATAATGGTATAAAAACCTCTTTCTTTAATGGTTTTCGAGTCAGTGAGACTTTCTCTCATGCGATGCTGAACGTTCAACAAGATACGGGCGATCCTCTATTTATGCTTCAAGCAAGACAGCAAGGCATTTTAGCGGATGATTATATATATTTCGGAGCTAAACTAGCCTTACTTGATTGGTTTAGGTTGAATAAAGTGCCTCAAGGAGGAGAAAACAAAGAGTTTTCATATGCTATAAATGCTTATGCAGCTTCGACAATTTCAGATTGGTTTAGTGCATTACTTGGTTTTACACTTTACCAAGATCATGGTGATGGGTTTAATGTCACTCCAAATACAATCTATCTGATCGTTGGTAATTTATCAGAAAGTCCATTTTTTGGTTATGTTGCTAACTCAACAGTAATGTTTGGTAACTTTGATATTGTTTCTAACTATGTCCCAACATTAACGCGTACATATTTTATGCAGGCTGGTGGGAATATCAACTTTTCATATCACACCCCAGACTTGCATCTAAATGCTGTAATACTAGATGCTAATCCAAATAACTACTTTGGGGTGACAAATGCTGGTAGTAAAAGTGGTGTGGGATTTAGTTTGAATGCTAAATATATTTATCAGATGGATAATGTTGGTGATTATCAGTTTTTTGGAGCAGCATATTCAAATGTTTCTGGTTTTCAAACGGCTAATGGTGGTAATGTTGGGTCTTTTGA
The DNA here is from genome assembly GCF_041102755.1 of Francisella sp. 19X1-34. Taxonomy (NCBI): domain Bacteria; kingdom Pseudomonadati; phylum Pseudomonadota; class Gammaproteobacteria; order Thiotrichales; family Francisellaceae; genus Francisella; species Francisella sp. 19X1-34. Next base: position 19,047 of record NZ_JBGCTX010000033.1, on the reverse strand, counting down.
TGTGAATTATGGTTTAGCAATTTCAGATATAAACTTTGAGGCAGAGGCCCTAATTACAGATAATGGTGTTGGTGGGGTAAATAACTCTTCAGCTGTTAGTCCTCAAAATATTGCAGGGGTACCCTTTTTTGGTTCTATAAGACCAAGTGCTAATTTGATATATGATGGCTTTTTAGGTTCTGGGGGAGTAGTTGCATCATGGTCGACTCAAGCCAGTTATACTGCTACTGTATTTAATAAAAGACTTATCCCTTATATTGATTATTCTCAAATTTTACAGAATTCACGAAATTACTCTTATCAGTATGGTGCGGGTGTTAGATATAATGTTTTTTATGGTTCTTGGTTAGGTCTTGATTATACGAGTATTAATTCACGTAGTACACATTTAAATGAGCGACAAAACTATCTTTCTTTAAACTATACATTATATTTATAGTGATCTATTGTTATAATTATCAGCATAGATTTTCTCTGAGTAAAATATAAATGTCTAGACAAATTTTTATAGATACAGAAACAACTGGTTTTGATTATAAAATTGGTAATAGAATTATCGAGTTTGGCGCTGTAGAAGTTATTGATAGAAGAATAACAGGCAATACGTTACATTTTTATTGTAATCCAAATTATGAAGTAGAGGCTGGAGCATTAGCTGTCCATGGTTTAACAAATGATTTTTTATCAGATAAGCCTCTTTTTGAAGAAAAAGCTGATGAAATGATTGATTTTTTAAAAAATGCTGAAGTTATTATTCATAATGCAGCTTTTGATGTGCCATTTATAAACTGGGAACTTGGATTAATAAAAGACAATAAGTATGGCATCTTAGAAAATCATGTTGCAAAAATTATTGATAGCTTAGAGATTGCGAGAAAAAAACATCCACTGCAGAAAAATAATCTTGATGCCTTATGTAAAAGATATCATATAAGAAATGATCATCGTACATTCCATGGGGCTTTATTAGATAGTGAATTGTTAGCTGATGTTTATTTGGCAATGACTGGAGGGCAAACTAATTTAACATTACAAACAGTAAAGACAGCTAGTAAAGATAATATTGAAATAGATCTTAGTAAACTTAATTTACGCAAAGCAGATGAAACTGTTAAAAATATAGCTAAACATCAAGAGTATTTAAAAGATATATTAAAGCTTCAAGAAGATAATGTATGGTAGAAGAAATAATATTTCTAGAAGCTAAGGAAAGTGAGCTTGTATCAGCGGGCAAAGATTTCTTTGGTAGAGACTTATTTTTAGAGAATGCTACATACAAAGCATGGCTTGCTCTTAAAGAGGCTGCTAGAATAGATCGAATTGAGTTATTTATAGTCTCAGGTTTTAGAAGCTATGAATATCAGCAGAAAATTATTGATAGGAAGTTAGCTAATGGGCAAACTCTTGAGCAAATTAGTAAGGTAAATGCTTTGCCTGGACAAAGTGAGCATCATACTGGTAGAGCTATAGATCTAACAACAACCAATGAGAAAGAAGTTTTAACAGAAGAGTTTGAAAAGACACAAGCTTTTAAATGGTTGACAGATAATGCTTATAAGTTTGGTTTTAAGATGAGTTTTCCACCTAACAATAAATATGGATTTATTTATGAGCCTTGGCATTGGTGTTATCAAAATGAAGAAGATTAAGAAGTTATTGTTTTTATCGTGCGCTGTATTAGCTTTAAATAGCTGTAGTAGTGTATCTAAAGATGTTAAAAAAGATAAAGCAAATGTTGAGTTTGCGTCCACTAATTATCCTTGGATATTTGGCTCTGTACGTAGATATATTATTCAAGCTAATTTACAAGAAGCTATCAAGGAAAATAATAGTATAGGAAGTGCTAAGCAACTAAAAACATTAAATGAGCTTGAGGCAGGTAGACTCTTACAATTTGATGGCCGTTACCAAGATTCAATAAAATCATATAATGATGCTATACAAACTATACCGACAAATAAACAAGAGTTTATTAAAAAAACTAAATCTATATTACTAAGTAAAGATACATATAGTTATTATGATATTAAATCAGCATATAATATTCCTGATTATGAAATAACTTTTTTATATACATATCAAGCACTAAATTATTTAAAGACAAATAATGTAAAAGAAGCTTTAAAATCATTAAATAGTTTAGATAATGCAACTATGTGGTATAACCAGCAGCAAGTACTTAATTATGAAATGAAGAAGCTTGCAAAGAAAAGCTTAAAAGAAGATGATTTTACAAATAAAGAACTTCGTGGAGAAAGCTTTAAAACGTTAAAGACAATGACAAGCTTTTCTACTAGAATTCCTAATTCATATGGTAATCCTATGAGTTTTTATTTAAGGGCTATTTTAGAATCTGCCGTTTCTAAAGACTATAAAAAAGCAGTTGCTGATTTATCAAAAGCTCAGATGTATACTGTTGGTAACAAATATCTTGATCAAACTAAAAATGAATATCAAACAGCAGTAGCAAATCAGACATCACCGTTTCCAATGGGAATGGGTCGAGTAGTTGTTTTTTATGAGCAGGGTTTAGTTAATATTAGAAGATCTGAAAAAGTACCTTTAGATTTAGAAGATGCTGGTATTAAAAAAATAGATTTTCCAATTTATAAAACAAATTATAACTTCTTTGGGCCTAAAAAAGTAACAATCTCTGCGGGAAGTAAACAATTGATTGATACTAATACTCAGACGCTTTTAGGTGGAACACTTTTTGCTGTCAAATCTTTGGTGGAAGAGTATCCTAGAATAATTACTCAGAATGTTGTGATTGAAGTAGTTAAACATGAAATTGATAAAGGATTTGCATTAGGAGGATTATTAGGAAGTCATTTGAAATTTAATCTTTCAAATACTGATCCTAAGCGAGCAGATTTAAGAAGTTGGCTATTAATTCCAAATAGTGTTGATTTATTTGAAGAGGAACTTGATAGTGGTAATTATACAATTCAGGTAAATAATATTCGTCAAAAAATAGATATTAAACAAGGTAAAACAACATTACTGTGGATCGTTAATATTGGTAAGTTTAAGAAAGTCTATTATTTTATTTTTTAACTTTACAATATATAATTCTAGATTAGATTCTTTTATCAAAATATAGAAGTTAAAATTGCTAAATAAATTTATCTGTCTAAAAAATCAAGCTCTGTATTAGGGTTTTCCTCTACTTTAGCCATAGGTTTTTTCACCGCATATCAAGTTATTTTTGATCCTCAAAACATTTATGCTTTACTTGCTGCACTAGGGTGTTTTGTCGCAACACTACATCAAGTTTCAATACGTGATCATAAAATTAAATTTAAGCTAATTGCTGGGATTATATTTTCAGTGTTAATTAGTTTAGCAACAGCAATAGGTAGCTTTTATTCTACCGATTTGATTGTAAGCTCTATTATTTTATTAATTTTCTCATTTATAATCGGATATACTGCAAAATCAGATTTAGTGTTTGCTACAGGTACACTTTTTGTTGCTGATATGTATGTGATAGGTACAGGATTTAGCTCTAATCTTTTAGATTCTATTGTAATAGGTGTTTTGACTTTTTTTGGAGCTATGCTTTTTATATTGATATTTGTTTTTTTAACTAAAAAAATGAAAGTATCAGATATATCTAATAATATACAAAGATCAATTAAATTTATTCCTGATATTGAGTCGACGTTGTATGCAATAAGTCTTTCATTAGGATTAATAATAGGTAATTTTATTTCTATATATTTCAATATTGAGATAGGCTACTGGATACCAATGACAGTATTATTAATATTCAAGCCAGATATAATTAGATCTTCAAATGCAATCAAACATAGATTAATTGGTACTTTAATAGGCTCATTTTTTGCTATACCTTTAGCTATTTACTTGTTTGATCCATATATTATTTGGTTGATATTAATTATAGCTACATTTTTTACAATCTGTTGTTTTATTAAACATTATGGTAGTTACGTATTTTTTTTAACAATATTTGTAGCAATGCTTTTAAAGTTAGCGCATATGTCTGGCTATGATATTAGTGTTTCTAGATTAGTATATACTATAGTTGGAATATTAATTGTTGCTATTATAATAATAGCGTCAAGGTATTTGAAATTAATATTTGTTAAGAGTTAAATATATTGATTTAATTTGATTCTATAACTAACTCATATAAGTAAGATAATATAATAATTGAAGTAAATATTACTGCAAAAACTATGCTAAAATCAAGATTTACTTTTATAAAAGGTTGCTCACTAACAGTGATTACAATAGGCGTTATGCTAAATCCAATTCCAGATTTAACCGCTCCTATCTTTTCTATTGATTTCTGAGAGAAATAGATTGGAATAATTAATGATATAGTAGCTATTAGAAAAACCATTGGTAACATTTCTATAGATAGTTGAAATATCTGTTGTTTCTCTAAAACATATAAAAAAGAAATAATCCATATAATAAAGAATCTAAAAGATAATATTTCTATAGAAGAATATGACTTACTATTAAAATTTGAGGAAACCTTTAGATATAAATAACCTGAAATCCCTGTAATTAAGGTAGATACTAATAATATAATAAATAAGCTAATTTGATAACAGAATGAGTAATATATATATAAAGCTATTAGGGTGGTAAAAAGTAAAATAGCTCTCAATAAATAAAATTTATTATTTTTTTTAAAAAATAAAGAAATAGTTCCACAGAAGCCTAAAATTAAGAAATAAGGTATTGCTAATATAGATGGAGTAAAGTATATGGGGATTAAAAATGATCCTCCCCACATATTCAGCATGAGTAAATTGATTATTAGAAAATTTTTTTTATCATTTTTTATTAAACTGCCATATGTTAAGCATATTTTTTTGATATTTAATATATTAAAAAATAGTAGAGCAATAGTTATTGATAAAAAAATCATTAACATAGCTGGCATAATATTACCAATAATATGAATTAATATAGCTGAAATAGCAGTTGTAATAATAAACAAGATAGTATATATCATATCCATCCTTTTAAGTCTTTTTTTAGCAATTCATCTGTATCTATCCTAATTAAATTTTTATCGTTAGATATAAGTAAAATAATTGCTACTAAATCATCTAAAGATTGTGGTTTGTTTTTATGACAATAGCCATTAGGTTTTAGCTGAACTATAGAACATACTGATTTAAAGTTATCAAACTTTTGAGGAAGGTTTAATGGCTTATCTGAGTAGTGAAATAATGTAACAGCCCTTGTTTTAATATTAGTTTGTTTTAAATCAATATTACTATTTTGTAATTTGCTTATCATTAAGTCTAATTGGGTATATTTTCCCTCAATAGATGTCATTTTACTAGGAATTCCATGAGCTCCTACAAGACGTTGATTTACTTCTACTAAAACAGGTTTATCTTTTTTCGTTATAAATAGTTCTGAATGTGCAAATCCATTTGATAAACCTAATGCTGAAAGTACTTTATTCATATATGAAGATATGATTTTTAATACATATTTGTTATCTACAATTTCACAGAAGCAATACATTGGAGAATTATCTACATATCTTTTTGTATATTTTTGAATTGATGATATGAAATGATTACCTTTATATGAAAAAGTATCAACAAAGTATTCTTCTCCATCTATATATTCGCAGATTAAATAGTTAAGAGATTCATTATTAGATGAATATACGGATAAGTAATCTTTGATTTTTTTATATGGTAAATTTTTAAAAAAATTTATAAATTCACTATTAGAGGATATTTTTGAAGAGCCTATTGAGCCTGAACCATTAGCAGGTTTAACAAAACATGGATAATTAATGGGAAGATAGTTTTCTATATTTTCTTCTACGGGGTTAAAAATTTTCTGAGATATATGGTTTAAGCCTTTTTCAGAAAGTCTATTATGCATATTGTATTTATTCGTGCGATACGATATTGTATCTGATTTATTAATGAGATTTGGAGTAAAGTAATTTGCTAATTGTTCTGATAGCTCTATAGAGCCTTCAGTTCCATTAATAACATAATCAAATCTATAGTTTTCTAATTTATCTATTATCTCTATATAACTTGTGTTAATTTTTTAAAAAAAATAATTTCTTGAATTTAAAACCTTTGACATCTATTCTTTTAGATATATCATTTTGGTTTAAAGTATAGATTAGAAAGATGTTGTGGTTTGAAAGAGATTCCAGTAAATAGTCTGCTGATGATATAGGATTTATAATTAAAAAATTGAGTTTTTGTGAAGTACTTATAATTCCCATACTTTAACAAACCTATTAAGCTGTTATATTGATTGAATACTAAATTACAAAATACATTTATATAAGTCAAGTATTTCTTAATATTATCAAGGATTTGTAAATAGGTTATTTAATAAATATAAGATTGAGAAAGCTTATTTTAGATAATCAAAGACTACTTCACCAAATCCTAAAGTCACATCAGCTATAAAGTGAGATCCTTTAATAACCTCTTTAACTGGTAAGTGATGAAGGGCTGCTTGAACATGATTAAATACTTGTAAATCAACAGGGCCAGTCCAAGCACCTTTAACGGTTACATTTTTTACATGATATTTTACAAGTTCACAAATACTAACATCCTTACCATTTACGTGAGGAATTGTTTTAAGTAAGAAGTTTGGAGTTTCTTCTAGGGCTTTCTTAATAACTGCTTTATCAAGCTTTTCATATTTATAACCCATAGTTCCAAAAGCTACATCAACACTATTGTATTTGACAGTGCCTAATAAAGTATCAGAATCCACTGTTAGAGTAGGGTGAGCATATTTTTTTGGAAAGCCCCATATTTCACGGCCTGCTGCGATTGAAGGTAAATTATCTAAAAGCATAATGTGAGAATATAAGCCTTTTTTACCATCAAGCTCAACTTCTATAAGTTGGCCAGCTTCATTGAAACTACCAAACCCATTGGCATCATGCATTTTCATAAATTCAAATTTTACAAGGCCTGTTGGCTGAAGAGGTTCTGGGACGTATTTTTTCAAAACTTCAATATCTGCTAAGTAGTCAATGATAAAGTACTCTCTATTAGTAAACTTATAAGCAATTCTGTTTGCTGTTGGTGAAACTAAAGGCATTGAAAAAACATTTTTCTTTACATCTTCTATTTTCATTTTTTAATCCTCAAACATGTAAGCTGTTAATATACATTATAGTCTGAAAATATTTTTATTGGTAATAACATATAATATTTATTTTACTTCTAAAGTATTAATTAGTTTGTATGTTATGTATACTGATTCGGTAAAATTGCAAAAAAATAGTTTAATCACATGGATAAAAAAGCTATATCTTTTCTAAAGATTTCATATGGAAATATACTCGAGTGGTATGATTTCTCGTTATATATTTACTTTGCGACATTTATATCGTCTAATTTTTTTCCTTCAGAAAATCATCAATTGTCTTTATTATTAACTTTTGCAGTTTTCTTTATAGGTACTGTTATAAGGCCTCTAGGTGCTTTAATTATGGGGTACTTAGCTGATATATTTAGTTATGCGTATGTCGTAAATGCATGTACTCTTGCTATGGGTGTATCAACAGTACTAATAGGCTTAATACCAAATTATTCTAGTATAGGCATTTTAGCACCTATTTTATTAATAATATTAAGAGTAATACAAGGTTTGTCTGTAGGTGGTCAATTTCCGACACTTATAACATTGGGTGTTACTAATTCAAAGAAAAATGCTGGATTATCTGTAGGTATTATATTTGCAATATCCTCAGCTGGATTTTTATTAGCTTCTGTAGTAGGCACTTTTTCTGAAATTATATTTACTAATCATAACCAATTGATTTGGAGAGTTCCATTTATACTAAGTGGACTACTTTTTGCGATTTATATATATAAATAGAAATGAAAATTATACTGAGCAGCCACACAAGCAAAAACAACAAACGAAATTAATAGAGGCATTATTTAAACAATATAAGCAAATAATTATAGTTTCATTGATAACATGTATGTGCGCATCATTATATTATATGGTCTTTACATACCTTGTTAACTATCAAATTGAGTATCAGCATATATCAGAAAGTAAGGCTTTATTTCTAAATAGTATAGTATTATTTTTTGCCTGTATCTTTTATCCAGTATTTGGTTATATCTCAGATAAATATGGGCATATAAAAGTCTTTTATTTAGCACTAATAGCTTTAGTTTTATTATTTTATCCACTAATTATGCTAATAGCAGTTAATAACTTTATTATAAGTTTTTTAGCTATCTTAATATTCTGTATTATTATGGCTGCTATACAAGGGGCTGTATCTCCATTCTTTGCATTGGTGTTTGATAGTGAGTGGAGAGCTACTGGGTGCGCTATTAGTTACAGTATTGGTAACGGAATTAGTGGAGCAGCACCATTGTTAGCAGGTTTATTTACAGCTAAATATGGTATCTCAGGACTAGCTTTATATACATTAATCTTAGTCGTAGCAGGCACAGTAGGATCTTTAGGAATTTATAAAACTATGAAAAATAGTATTTAACCTATAACAAGTGTAATTTACAGAGTAATATTTAGAGTCTATAATTCTTAGATAGGTAGCTTGTTTATCTTAGTTTTTATAAATGTAATTTAGTTACATTTGTAGATTTATTGTGCCGTAATATCAAAAGGATAAGCTAATATATGAAAAGAAATTATTTAATAGTATGGGTTGTGATGCTTGGCTTTTTCGCGGTATCATTTGTTACTAATATTTTGGGACCTATTATTCCTGATGCGACTAAAGATCTTCATCTTACACTTGCTCAAGCTGGAGTTCTGCCTTTTGCTTTTTTTATCGCATATATTATTTCTATCCCTGCAGGATATATGTTAGAGAGATATGGTTCTAAAAAAATGATTTTATTTGCATTTTTGCTCGGATCTTTGGGATCTATATTATTCTGTCTTAAGGTTTCGTATATAACTTATATTGTAAGTTTATTTACAGTTGGGACCGCAGCAGCAATTTTACAGGTAGCTTTTTGGCCTTTATTAAGGGTGACAGGAGGAGAGGAAAATTATTCATTTTTCTCAGTATTGCAACAAGTTTTTTTTGGAGCTGCATCATTTGTTAGTCCATTTGTTTTATCTTATTTAGTTATAAATTTACCGTATAGTGGTGATAGTAACTATATTTTAATATTCTTTAATAAATTAATTGCTACAAACTTTAGCTGGGTTGCAATATATTGGTTCAACGCTATTGTTATGTTTTTACTAGTAATATTTATTAGCTTAATTAAATTTCCAAAAGTTGAGCTAAATGCTGATGAGAAATTAGAGGGTTTTGCTACTATTAAGAAACTTCTAAAAAATAAAGTAGTTTTAATATATTTTTTCGCTATATTTTCATATGTTGGTCAAGAACAGGGAATTAGTGTTTGGATTTCAAAATTTCTAAACGAGTATCATGGGTTTAATACTGAAACAGTTGGAAATACTACAGTAGCATTATTCTGGATTATGCAATGTGTTGGCGGTATATTAGGTATCATATTATTAAAGCTATATAATGTTAAGAATATTCTAAAGGTATTTTTAACTTTACAGTTAATATCTTTGAGCTTAGCATTATTTGGCTCAGCAGATATTTCACTAATATTTTTCCCTGTTTGTGGTTTTTTGACATCTATTATGTATGGGGGACTTTTTTCATTAGGAATGAATTCTTTAAAATCTCATCATGGCACAATTTCTGGAATATTTTGTACAGGTATAATCGGTGGAGCGATAGTTCCTTTGATTGTTGGAAATATCGGAGATTTATCTGGTTTAAGAGTAGGGATGTGTTTTGTTTATTTTACGATTATATTTATGCTATACGTTGCAATAATAGCAAATCCATTAGTAGATAACAAAACTATAAAATTAAAAGAACTATTATCAAGAAAATAATTAAAATGGATATGATTAAAGAAGCTAAAAATAATAAGACTATTATTGGTGTTGATATAGGTGGTACTAAGATAAATGCAGGTAGAATTATTGGAGATACTTTATTAGAGTCATATTTAAATAAAATTCCAGCTAATGCAGAATATGATGCTCAATCAGTTATAGATGCTGTAATCGATACTATCTCAAAAGTTTTTTCTAAAGATGTTGAAGGTATAGGTGTAGGTATTCCAAGTGTTGCAGATAGAGGAAAAGGTATAGTATACGATGTTCAGAATATAAAATCATGGAAAGAAGTTTATTTAAAAGAGATTTTAGAGGAAGAATTTAAAGTACCTGTTTTTATAGATAATGATGCAAACTGTTTTGCTATAGGTCAGAGACTCTATGGTAAAGGCAAACAATATGAAAATTTTGTTGGTATTACAATAGGTACAGGTATTGGTGGTGGAATCATAAATAATGGTTCCTTATTGAATGACTCTAATTGTGGTGCCGGAGAGTTTGGCATGCTGCCATATCTAGATGGAATTTTAGAAGATTATTGTAGTGGACAATTCTTTATTAAAAAAATAGGTATTAATGGTTTAGAAATTCTAAAAAGAGCAAAGAATAACAATAAAGAGGCTATTGATATTTATAGGCAGTTTGGCAAACACTTAGGAGTCGCTATAAAATCAATTATGTATACCTTAGATCCTGAGGTTATTATATTAGCAGGCTCAATCATTTCTGCTAGAGAATACTTTGAGGATGCCATGTGGAATGAGATACAAACATTTGCTTTTACGCGATCTATTAATAAGCTTAAAATAGAGTGGTCTGATACAGAGGGAGATTTTCAAGTTTTTGGAGCAGCAGCTGTTTATTTAGATAGATGTAAAAATTTATAGTATAGTAACTAACAACAAGTATGAAAATTTAGATGAATAAAACTCAAATTAAAATACTAAACTCTTTAAATGATCAAAAGTATGTTAGTGGTCAGGATATTGCAGATGACTTAGGAATATCTAGGGCTGCTATATCAAAAAATATAAAAGCACTTAAAAATAACTATCAGATCGATATATTTTCTAACTCAAAGATAGGTTATATATTAGATGAGAAGCTTGATCTAATTAAATTAAGTGAACTAGAAAAGATTTTTAAGAATGTAAACTACTTTTATTCCATAGACTCTACTTCAAAATATGCTATTGAAAATCAAAATAGCTTCCAAGATAACACTGTTATTATTACAGAGCATCAAACAGATGGCTTTGGTAGATTTAATAGAAAATGGATATCTCCTTTTGGTAAGAACATTTATTGTACATTAGTTGAGATAGTTGATCTTGATATATCGAAATTAAATGGTTTATCTCTAGTTATAGCTATAAGTATAGCTAAAGTTTTAAATAGATTAGATTTAAATGCTCAACTAAAATGGCCTAATGATATCTATATTAACGATAAGAAAATAGGTGGTGTAATAATAAATATCTCGGCAGAAATGAATGATAGGGCTAAGCTTTTTATAGGTTTTGGCTTAAATGTAAATATGCGTAATAATCAAGATATTACAAAAGACTGGACTTCTATAAAACTGGAATCTAATCGACATGCAAATAGAACAGGCTTACTTATACAAATAATAAACGTTATAAGAGAAGATATAGTAACTTTTGCTAAGGAAGGGTTTTCTTCTTTAAAAGAAAAGTATGAGAGTTTAAATTATTTAAAAGATAAAGAGTTTACTCTAGTATTAACAGATAAAAAATTTACTAACTGTAAATATAAAAAGCTATCTGATACAGGTGAGATAATTATTGAAAATAGTAATGGCTCTTATTCATTTTCATCAGGAGATATTAGTATCTTAGATAATTCTATAAAATCTAAATAGTTGGCATTTTGAGTTATTTTTGCATTGCATTTATATCCTGAAAATTTCTCAATAGTTTCTATTTGTTGATTTATAAAGCTAACATTTTGATTATTACAATTAGCTACCCAACCTGCTAACTTTATATTATGTCTTTTTAATTCATTAATAGTTAATAGTGTATGGTTTATACAACCAACTTTTATTGATGAAACTAATAATATGGGTATCTGTAGAGCTTTTATCAAGTCAAATTGGGTTATCTGATTGGAGTATGGAGTTAGTAATCCTCCAGCTCCTTCAACCATAAGCATTTCTAAGTCTTTAGTATATTTACTCTTAATAAATGATTCTAAATTCTCTAAAGAAATATTTGTATTAGATTTTGCTGCTGCTATATGAGGAGCTATAGCTTCTTTAAAAGATATTAGATTTATCTCATCAGGCGAAAATTTATGTTTATATGCTTCTATAATATTCTCAACATCTTCACAGAGATCTGATTTTTTACTTTTACCAGAAGCTACTGGTTTTAAACATAGTGATTTAACATTCTGTGATTCATAAGCTTTTATTACGTTAGTCGAAACATATGTCTTACCAACTTCTGTATCTGTCCCTATAATAAAGATTTTTTTCATGATTTTATTCCTTAAAGCAAATAAATAAACCGATATGGTAGCTAAGTTTAAATTGATTTTGATTTGAATATAGTTGTTTGATTTTTTTATAATTATAGTTAGTCTTATTGCCTGTATAAGTGTTTACTCCTGTAGATTTTAAATGGTTAATGACCTCTCTAAAATTATTGAAACTTTCATTTAGATAAAAACTGTTATGATATAGGCAGGTTAGGTTTGCTTTTTTGGTAAACTCTAAAATATCTGCTTCACTATGCATTTTATTTATGCGAAGAATATCTTTTAGCTCGTGAAAATTGTTATCTAAAATTGTACTAAAAGCTAAAATAGAATGATTATTTAATTTACCTGAGATATTTGTAATTAAACTTTCAAAGTTGTGACTCCATTGAAATGACATATTTGAAAAGATTAAGTCATAATCGTTTGCAACTATATTTAAATCCTTGTCAAAGTTGAGCTTATAAGTACTTAGATTTTTTATATTTTTGGAGTTTTGCGGTGGAGCAATATCTCCAATATCAATTTTATTGGGATTGAATGTTTTGTTTAATTCTAAAGGTTCACTAAGATCACGAACTCCTAAGTTTAGTATTTTATGTATATGATTATAATTTAGCAGTTTTGAATACCTTAATGTTTCAGCTAAAAGTAGTTGCCTAATTTTAGTTTGAATATTAGATTTTTGTGTATATTGATTTGCATTAGAGAAGTTTATTTCGATTTTATTGTATAAATCCATAATTTACCTCCTTAGAGATAAGTTCTAAAGCTTTTTGAATTTGGTTTGGGGTATTATTCGCATGTAATGAGAATCTTAAAAGAGCTTGTTTTTTAGGAACAGTTGGATATCTAAAACATGAAACTAATATATTTTTAGTATAAAGTTTATCTCTTAGACTTATTGCTAAGCTATTATTTTTTATTAATATGCTTTTAATAGGAGATACATCATCTGATAATAACTCTAGTTTTTTTTCTTTACATAATTGATTAAAGAGATCTATATTTTTATAAAGAGCTATTCTTTGGTTATCTGCAGATTTTAGGTTTTCTAACTGTAAAATTGAAGTTTTTAGTATTAATGGAGGTAAAGCCGTAGTATAAATGTAGTTTCGAGCAAATTGGATTAGATATTCAGCAATCCTATCTGTAGTGCAGACTATAGCACCAACTCCACCAAAAGCTTTACCTAAAGGAAATATACTAATTGGACAATCTATATATCTAAGTTTATATTTATCTATAGAGCCTTTGCCATATTTACCTAAAACACCAAAACTATGTGCTTCATCAACTATTAATCTACCTTTAGCTATATTTGATATTTTATCTAGTTGGCTAGCTGTCCCATAAGTGCTAAAAATTCCCTCTGTAGTTATGTAACTTTTATTATTATAAATATTTTCTAGATGATCTGAATTTTGATGTTTATATCTTTTTAATTTTGCTTGTGATAGTTTGATACCGTCAATAATAGAGGCATGAATATATTTATCAGCAAATATTGTTTGGCTTTTATCAAATAAGGTTGAGTAAATGGCTAAATTTGCCATAAAACCTGAGCAAAAAAATATAGCTCTAGGGTAATTAACAAATTTCGCAAAAGTAGTTTCAAACTCTTCGGTTTCATTAGTATAGCCACAGACAATATTAGATCCTTTGCTACCAAAACCATATTTATCAAAACCATCGATTAAAGATTGCTTTAGATTAATAGAGCTAGATAAGTTTAAGTAGTCGCTAGTAGTAAAATCAATAATAGATTTATCTGTATTATTGCTGACTTTTAATTCTCTTAATAAGTTATCTTTTTGATATTGAAGATATTTATTTTCTAGATCTAACATAGTATTTACTAAGCTGTTAATCCTAACTTTGATAATAGATAGTTATCTGAATTTACAGTAGCATTATTCTCTGTTAGAAGTTTATTACCATAAAAGATAGAGTTAATACCTGCAAGAAAGCATAATGTTTGAGTTTCTAGAGACATATTCTCTCGACCTGCTGATAATCTAAGTCTAGCTTCAGGGAAAAGAATTCTAGTTGTTGCTATAAATCTCACAAGTTCTATATTATCAATCTGAGCCTCTGTATACTTATCTCCTAGAGGAGTTCCTTTTACAGGTATCAAAGTATTAATAGGTATACTTTTAGGAGGTGACGGTAATTCTAATAACTCTAATAATAAACTAAGCCTATCATCTAGGGATTCACCCATTCCTAATATACCTCCACAACAAACGTTTATATCTGCATTAGCTACATTTCTTATAGTCTCAATTCTTTCCTCAAATTTTCTCGTTGAAATTATTTCAGGATAGTATCTTCTTGAAGTATCTAAATTATGGTTATAATAATCTAGACCAGCCTCCTTTAGTTTACTCGCTTCCTCAGGATTTATACTACCTAAAGTTACACATGTTTCTAGGCCTAGCTTTTTAACTTCAGATATAATATTTGTAACTTTATCCAGATCTTTTTTAGGTATATTTTTCCAAGCAGCTCCCATACAGAATCTTTTAGAACCACTAGCTCTAGCTTGTTTTGCTTCTTCTAAAATATTATCTAGATCTAGGAGCTTATGTTTTTGTATTTTTGTATTGTAATGACCACTTTGAGGACAGTATTTACAATCTTCGGGACAAGTCCCTGTTTTTATACTTTTTAATGAGCACAACTCTATATCGTTATTAAAGTTTTTCTTGTGAACCTCTAGAGCGCTAAATATTAATTCTGTAATAGGTGTATCATATATTGTTTTGATTTGTTCTAAATTCATATTTGTATAGTTGATGACTTTGGGTTGTAAATCATTGTATATCTTGTATATAATTTATGTCAACCTAAAAATATATAAATAGTTTACAATGAAGTATAACACTAATATATGGCACCCTTGTACACAAATGAAAGACTTTGAAAAGGTACCCCCTTTAAATATAAATAAAACAGAAGGGAGTTATTTATATACACAAGATAACAAAAAGCTTTTTGATGCAATATCTAGCTGGTGGTGTAAATCCCTAGGGCATCGACATCCATATGTTGTAGATAGTATAAAAAAACAACTTGATAAGTTTGAGCATACAATATTTGCTAATACAACTAATGATGAGGTTGAGCATTTTAGTAATAGAATATGCAAACTAACATCAATGGATAAAACTCTATATGCGGCTGATGGCTCATGTGCTGTTGAAATAGCTTTAAAAATGACAATACATTTACGCCAACTTAGAAATCAAACGTCTAAAACTAAATTTATTTGTCTTGAAAATTCTTATCATGGTGAGACTTTAGCAACTATGAGTGTTAGTGATTGTGGCTTATATTCTGACCCTTATAAAACTTGTTTATTTGATAGTTTAGTCATAAGAGACATACCTTATGTTACAGGTAAAACAGATTCTCTGTGGAATGATGCAAAACAATACTGGAATAAAACACAGAAGTTTTTAGAGCAAAATAAGCAAAGCATAAATGCATTAATAGTTGAGCCTCTATGCCAAGGAGCAGGAGGCATGCTGTTATATAGTAAAGACTATTTAAATAAATTATGTAAATGGTGTAAGCAGAATGATATTTATATTATTTTTGATGAAATTATGACTGGTATTGGAAGGTTAGGTAAGCTATTTGCATTAGATTATTTGGATATTTCTCCAGATTTTTTATGTATATCAAAAGGTATTACATCTGGAATGATACCTTTTAGTGTTACTCTCACAAAAAACCAATATTATGATATGTTTTATAAAGATAAAATGTCTGAAGCATTTTTACATTCACATACTCATAGTGGTAATATTTTGGGTGTGGTAGCTGCAAATAGTGTTTTAGATATTTTTGAACAAGAAAATATATTAAATAATGTCACCAATCTAGAAGCTCTAATGCATAATTGCTTTTTAGAGATACAACAAGAAGTTCCTATTTTTAAAAATATTAGAAATCTTGGAGGCATGATTGCTGCAGACTTAGATATAGATAAATATAGGTTTGGTTTTGATGTTTATAAAGAGTCTATTAAATTAGGTGCTTTATTAAGACCACTTGGTAATACTCTTTATTGGTTACCGCCTCTAAATTCAAAATTAGATGATATTGTTTATCTGAAACAAGCAACTAAACAATCAATAACCAATGCTCTTGAAAACATAGTATCCTGACTTTTAAAAATCAAAATAATAGATACTTATAGCTAAAATACAATTTTAATCTTAATTAAACTCTAGCTTAATATTGTGGTATAGCATTTTTTATGATTTATTTATTGTTATATGGAATAAGAAAGAGCGAATATTTGATATGTTAAATAATCAAAGACGATGGAAGAACAATGATATCTTTGAAAAGAATCCGGAAAGTTTTTATGAACTAAATAGTTTTGATATTTGTGATATTAATAATGCATTAAATCAAGCGATGGAGTTAAATTTACCATATTTTGTCTTACGTAAAGGAGATGTTTCTCTTGGTGAATTTAAAGATAAATTAGTAGGTTTTCGTGAGATTATTGAAAATGGTAGTGGCATTATGAGGCTAAGAGGGCTTCCTATTGATAAATATTCAATTGGAGAATTGAAGTTAATTTTCTATATTATATGTTTAGAGCTTGGCTGTCCTGTTCCTTCAACACCTTTTGGAGAAATGTTGTCTGTAATTGAAACGCTTGATGATTCAAAAAACACAAAAGATGGTAAAACTATTAGTCATCCGAGATCTCCAAAATCTTTATCATTTCATACAGATATTATTTGTGATATCAATTCACTTTTTTATTTACAAAAAGCAAAGCAAGGTGGGGAGCTTTTTGTGGCAAATAGTTTAGCTTTATATGATTATTTTCTTGAAAATGAACCTGATGTTTTAAATGAGCTTTGCAAACCTTATTATTATAATCATCATCCTTTAAATATTGGCAAAAAAGAAAATTTTTTTACTTTACCTATTTTTAGTATTAATGAAGAAAAAGTTATAAGCCATTGTGTTCCTCGAGCAATTAAAGATTCTATCGAAGATAAAGATGCAAGTCCAATCTATAATTCACAAATAGAGGCTTTGGATAGATTAGTAGAGTTAGTTAATAGTAATGAATATTCTGTTAATTTAAATCAAGAGGATGGAGATATGGTTTTTCTTAACTCTTTTACTACTATGCATGCTAGGACTGAATATAAAGATTCTGACAAAACTGATAAGAAAAGAAAAATTTTTAGAGTCTTACTTTATGCTTTTAAATATTATGAACTTACAAAGCCTGCTGGAGTTAGAAAAAATGGCTATATAAAAGTAGTTCCTGATATGGTTTGCTAATAATTAAATACGTAATAAATAAAAAATAAACTTCAAATTAGGAGAAAAGTTAAAATGAATTTAAAAAAAATTAGTGGCTTAGTAGCTGTTGGCTTGTTTGGTTTATCTATGGGTTTTGCTTCAGATAATCCTAATTCTACATCAGTAAAAAAAGATAGCTCTATATCAAATGGGCAGCTTATATTTGCAGCGACTTTAATTAGACATGGAGATAGAACCCCATATATGCCAATTAAAAATCCTCAATATAGCTACGCATGGAAAGGTGGAAATGGTGAATTAACACCTCTTGGAATGAGAGAGGAGTATAAACTTGGAAAACATATAAGACAACTTTATATGAATAAGTATCATCTCTTACCAAAAACATACTCTAATGGAACAATTATATCATTAGCAGGACAAGAGAATAGATTAGTCGTTAGTACACAGTCGTTTTTATATGGATTATATCCTCTTGGAACTGGTCCGAAACTAGATTCAGGTTTACCTGCGTTACCTGGTGCTTTAAATCCTATTCCTATATTTACTTTACCAAATGCTCCTGTCTTTGATATAGGACATGGAAAAGAATCACAAGTATTTAATAAATTAGCAGACAAAGAAGTTCATACACAGTCTATTTGGAAAAAATATAATGGTGAAATATCTAATAAACAGTTTGATAAATGGTCAAAAATTGCTGGATATAAAATAACAAACTTATCTGATGCAGGTGGATTTTTTGATGATTTACATGTTCGTACAATTTACAATGTACCTTTTCCTAAAGGCATCAGTATGAAAACTTATAATAAGTATTATCTATTGAGTAATTGGGCAGGTTTATATGAGCTTGGTCCAAAAAATATTGGAGATTTACTTGGATCACCATTTTTAGGTAACTTAAATAAGTACATATCATCAAAAATTAATGGTCAGAATACGAATCTTAGGTATGTTGTTTATGGTGGTCATGATACTACTATAGCAATAGTGATGAGTGCTCTTGGTGATCCTATATATAAAAACCCTCATTATGCGTCATATATGAATTTTGAGTTATTTAAAGTCAACAACAACTATATAGTTAATATAACTTATAACGGTAAAGATATTAAGATTCCAGCATGTGATAATAAAACTTACTGTAGTTATAACAAGTTTAATAAAATAGTAAGTGATGCGTTAGCTGAGAGAAATAAAATGCTTAATAAATAATATTATAATAAGTAAATCTACGGTACTTTGTCTACGACCCTTTACAGACTTTTGTGTAAATTTTTCATAGGCTACCAATCCTATCTTCAAATTTAATCATAAAATGTGCAA